>NZ_JCBATA010000010.1:0-146957 GCF_059816245.1 Frankia sp. RB5 | reverse complement strand
CCGGCGAGCGCGGCTTCGCGGTCCTGAAAAACTGGCGCGTCTTCAGCCGCTTCCGCGGCTGCCCACGCCGGGTCGGCACATTCACCCAAGCCGTCTTCGTCCTGGAACAGGAAGGAATCTAAAAAAACCAACTTTGAAAATGCTCATTTCACGTACGGTCACGATGACCGCCTGTGGCGAAGGTTGAATGGAAGCATCTGGTTGGGCTTCAAGGGACCGCATGTTGATGCGCGGTTGACCCTCTGGGTTTACCGGATCGATATACGCGACCTGCGGCAAACCTCACATCGTTCGTGGCCTTATGGTTCGGATATAGACTCCGTTACCCCCGCCTGGGGACTTGACGTATGGTGATCGACACGGGGCGAAGCGGTGGAGTCGGGCATGGTTGTGCCGAGGCGGTCCCGGGACCCTCTGTCTCAGCCGAGACCGAGACAGAGGGCCCGACCGGTCCGCCGGCTTGTCGGCCTTTACCTTGACACGAGGTCAAGGTGTCCACTGGGCCTTGGAGGTGATTCCGATCAACATGACAGATGGACCCTGGTGGAACGCCCGCGTGGCCGGCGCCCTGGGCGCCGAGGATGCGTCGGTCCGGCTCCAGGCGGCCCTGGCGGTCGGCTCGAATCCCGGCCCGGATCCCGAGCAGGGTCTCCTGGCGGCGCTCGTCGAGCGGTGCGCGGTCGAGCCCGACTTCTTCGTGCGGGACATGCTGTCCTGGGCGCTGACCCGTCTCCCGCCGGAGATCACCCTGCCTCGGCTGCGCCGCGAGCTCGGTTCCGAGCGCCCGCAGGCGCGCAGCCAGGCGCTGCACACCCTCAGCAAGATCGGCGACAGGCGGGCGTGGGCCTGGATCACGCGCGACCTGCTGCGCGACGCCGACGACGAGGTGGCGCGGACCGCATGGCGTGCGGCGGTCGCCCTCGCCGCCGAGGACGACAGGCCGAATCTGGTCGACGATCTGGTCGTGCAGCTCGGCCGCGGCGACCGTGAGGTTCAGCTGAGCCTGAGCCGTGCCCTCGTCGACCTCGGCGGGGTGATCGAGCCCGCCCTGGCGCGGGCCGCCGCGAACCCCGACCCGACCGTGGCCGCGCACGCCCGAGCCACCGCGTCGCTCCTGCGTGACCCGGAGGCCGGGTTCGACGCGGCGATCGACGAAGCGCGGCGCGTGGTCGCCCTCGGCCCGCAACGAGCCGCGACCGCTGCCGCGGCGGCGCCGGACACGAACCCGCCGGACACGAACCCGCCGGACACGAACCCGCCGGACACGAACGCGCGGCACACGAACCCGCGGACCGGGGAGGTGACGATCGCGGTGATGGAGACCGTTGACGTGGAGACCTCGGATTGCTGATCGGTGATGTGGCCCGCCGCTCGGGGGTGAGCGCCCGCGTGCTGCGGCACTACGACGCGCTCGGGCTGGTGCGACCCAGCGGTCGCACGGCCGGCGGGTATCGCGAGTACTCCGCCGAGGACGTCCGCAGGATCTTCCACGTGGAGAGCCTGCGCTCTCTCGGCCTTTCGCTGGGGCAGGTCGAACGCGTGCTGGCGGACCCGGCCTTCGCACCGTCCGACCTGGTCAGCGACCTCATCCGGTGGACGGAGGACCGCCTGGAACGCGACCGGGAGCTGCTGCGGCGCCTGCGCGCGATCGACGCGTCGGCGCCCACCGGCTGGCAGGACGTGCTGTGCATCGTCGACCTCATGCAGGGCCTTGACGCGCCCAGCGCCGCGCGCAGGCAACAGGCCGTCCTGACGTTCCCGGAGGGCGCGGCGGTTCCCGCCGACATCCTGGCCGAGGCGGTCCTCACCGAAGCCGACCCCAACGTCGCCGGCGCCCTGCGCTGGGCGCTCGCCCGATCGGGTGGCGATGGCCTGGCGACGCTGGCCGCCGCCACGCACGCGGACGACGTCGACGTCCGGCGGCGCGCCGTTCTGGCGATCGCCGAGGTGCCCGACACTCCCGGTGCGACCGCGGCGCTCACGGACGCGCTCGAGGACCAGGACCTGACGGTGCGCAGGTACGCCGCGCTGACGTTGGGCGGACGCAGCGAGGCCACTGCCGTGGCGGCGACCCCGACGGTGCCGATACTCGTCGGGATGGTCGTCGAGGGCACGAACGACGTCGAGGCGGCAGAGGTGCTGGGAAGGCTGTCCGAGGACCCCGAGCACGCGGGCCGGATCACCACCGCGTTGGCCGACGAGCTCGCCGCGCACACCGCGGACCCCGCCGTACGGATACGCCTGGCCCAGGCACTGGTCGAGCTCTCCGGAACCACCGGCCGGGACGTGCTGCGTCGCCTCGCCCACGACGACGACCCCGCCGTCGCCCTCGTCGCCTCGGTGTTCGTCCAGATTCTCGACGAGCGGCTGTCGCGCGCGTAGGGCCGGAACCGCCAGCCAGGTGGGACATCAGCCAAGCGCGGGGAGAACCATCTCGACCAGCGCGGCGACGTCGGCGTCGACCATCGGCTCCCCGCCTTACCGACCGATGTCGTCGTCGGAACCTGTCGACGTCGCCGGGGACGGCTTGACCGTGACACGGTGTGAGGCCGTAGACCGGAAGCATCAGGTTCAGCATCGGAGACTTCGCCAGGCACGGCCGCGTGTCGGTGCGCATGCTGCGCCACTACGACGCGATCGGGCTGCTGCGCCCGGCCCAGGTCGACCCGTCGACCGGCTACCGCTGGTACACCGCCGCGCAGCTCACCCGGCTGAACCGGATCGTGGCGCTGCGGGGACTGGGTTTCGGGCTGCAGCAGGTGCAGGAGCTGCTCGGCGAGCGGGTCGGCGCCGAAGAGCTGCGCGGCATGCTGCGGCTGCGGCAGGCCGAGCTGCGCGCCCAGATCGCGGCCGACACCGCCCGGCTCGCGGACATCCAGGCGAGACTCCGAATGATCGAAAGCGAGGCTGCCATGTCCACCATCGAAATCACCGTCAAGCCGCTGCCGGCAGTGCGCGTCGTCGAACTGACCGGCGTCGCGCGGAACATGGAGCCGCTGTCGATCGGCCCGGTCATCCGCGGACTGTATGAGCGGCTCGGCGCGGCGTTGCGGAGCGCGGGTGTCACCCCGACGGGACCCGCCATCGCCTATTACACCGACCCGCACGCCGATGGCGATGGCGATGGCGAGAACATCGTCGTCCACGCGGCCCTGCCCATCGGCGCGCTGCCCGCGGACGGCACACCGGCCGCCGCGGCCCTGGCCGGCGCCGCTGTCGTGGACCTGCCCGCCGTCACGCAGGTGGCGACCGTGGTGCACCGGGGCTCCATGGACGACTGCCTGCCCAGCTACCAGGCACTTGCCCGCTGGATCGAGGACGCCGGCTACCGAACCACCGGGCCGAGCCGCGAACTGAGCCTGGCCTGCCCCGAGGACGTGGACGGCTGGGTCACCGAGATCCAGGAGCCGATCGTCCCCGTGTGAACCCGAGTGGCCGCGCCGGCGTCGTCGGTACTCGACGTGGGTGACACACCCGCGGTTCCGTCAACCTCTCGCCGAATGCCGCCGAGCGGACTCGGACGGTTCCGCATGATCTGCTCCGCGCGGTCGAGCGGGCCGGGACGCCGTCGGTGCCGTCAGACGTTGGCGAAGCCGGGGATGCCGGCCCTGATGCGTTCGAGTTCGCGGGCGTCGGAGATGCCCTGGAGGTCGTGGCGGGGGGTGTAGGGGGCCTCCAGACGGCGGGCCTCGTCGTCGGTGAGGTCGAGGTCGAGGGCGGCGACGGCGTCGTCGATCTGCTGGGTGGTGCGGGCGCCGACGATGGGGGCGGCGACGACGGGGTTGCGGCGCAGCCAGGCGAGGGCGATCTGGGCGCGGGTGACGCCGCGGGCGTCGGCGATGGTGCCGACCTCGTCGAGGATGACGCGGTCGCTGTCGGCGGTGGAGCGGGTGTAGAGCATGTCGGCGAAGGTGCCGTCGGTGGCGGCGCGTTCGGTGGCGTTCGCCTGGTCGGCGGGGCGGGCGAGGCGGCCGCGGGCCAGCGGGCTCCACACCATGGTGGCGACGCCCTCGTCGGCGCAGAGCGGGAGCATCTCGCGCTCCTCCTCGCGGGCGAGCAGGTTGTAGTGGTCCTGCATGGTGACGAACCTGGCCCAGCCGTGGCGCTCCTGCAGATGCAGGGCCTTGGCGAACTGCCAGGCCTGCATGGACGAGGCGCCGAGGTACCGGGCCTTGCCGGCCTTCACCACGTCGTGCAGGGCCTCGAGGGTCTCCAGCAGCGGCGTCTCGTTGTCGAGGCGGTGGATCATGTAGACGTCGACGTGGTCGGTGCCGAGGCGGCGCAGGCTGTGGTCGATCTCCGTCATGATCGCCTTGCGGGACAGGCCGCCGCCGTTGGGCCGGCCAGGGCGCATCACGTGGCGGATCTTGGTGGTGATGACGACGTCGTCGCGGCTCGCGTAGTCCCTCAGGGCCCGGCCGAGGATCTCCTCGCTGGAGCCGTAGGAGTACATGTTGGCGGTGTCGAAGACGTTGATGCCCGCCTCCAGCGCGTGCCGGATGAGGGGCCGGCTGGCCTCCTCGTCGAGCGACCAGACGGGGTGGCCGTGGTCGGGCTGCCCGTAGGTCATCGCGCCGATGGCGATCGGGGAGACGTCGAGGCCGGTGCGGCCGAGCTTGACGTAGCGCATGGGGGAGGGGCTCCTATAATCAGGACAGTAAGCGGAGAACTCTCCGCCCGACTCGCACCACCGTAACGGAGAGCTCTCCGCTTCGGCAAGGGGCGACCGCTCGCACGTCAGGAGGACCCATGCCCGACGCCGGGTCGCAGCGTTCCGACGCGCTCAGGAACCGCGAGGCGATCCTCCAGGTCGCCCACGACGCGCTCGCCGCGAACCCGGACGCCTCGCTGAACTCGATCGCCAAGCGCGCGGGCGTCGGCGCCGGCACCCTCTACCGGCATTTCCCGACCCGCGAGGCGCTGATCCTGGAGGTCTACCGCCACGACGTGGGCCGGCTTGTGGGGTCCGTGCCGGACGTCCTCGCCGCCCACGCCGACGCCCCGCTGGACGCGCTGCGGCGGTGGTTCACCACCCTCACCGCCTACGTGCGCCTCAAGCACGGCCTCGGCGACGCGCTGAACACCGCCGCCGCGCAGGAGGTCGTCAGCGAGACCTCCGTCTCCGTCACCGCCGCCGTCGGCCAGCTCCTCGACGCCTGTGCCCGCGCCGGCGCGACACGCCCTGGTCTCGACCCCGCGGATGTCATCATGATCATCAGCTGCCTGTGGCGCACCCCCGACACCCCCGAAGGCGCCGCCCAGGCCGCCCGCCTCCTCGAACTCGCCATCGACGGGTTCCGGCCATAGCGGCTCCCGAGGCGACGCAGGCTCGCGTCAAGAGGTGTACGCGTACACCTCCAGCTGGAACAGGTAACCGGCGGCGGCGTGGCCCCATCCCGGGTTTCCCGGGCAGACGCCCCGGTTCGGCTGGTATCCGTCGAAATAGAGTGCGCTGCACTTGAAACAGAAGCGCCAGGCGCCCTGGAAGTTCCCGGGTACCGGGTTCCGGTCGTGCCAGAGAAGGTTCTGTGGGAAGGGCCCGGTATGTGCCCGGCCACCGCGTCCGGCGCAGACGCCCGGGAAGTCGTGGTAGTAAAGGAGACCGCACGACGAGCACTGCCGCCAGTCGCTCTGCTGGTACGCCGTCTCGCCGGAGTGGTGGTCGGTGCTGTTGGTGAACGGTATCCCGAACGTCCAGCCCTGTATCGCGTGCCGGCCGCCCGCCGGACACTGGTTGTGGACCTGCTGGAGGGCCCGGACCAGGCCGAAGCACTTGTTGCAGAAGCGCCAGTCGGCATGCCATACCCCGGACGCCTCGGCGGGCGAGGACAGCGCCGCCGTCGCCGTGAGGGTCGCCAGCCCGATCCCGGTTGCCAGGAATGCCCGTCGTGGTAGACCCGTTGACGTTTCGTCCACTGTCATGGTGCCCCCCTGAAATCCCTGCACGCATCGCCGTGGATGGCGGTGAGAACACTATCGCCGGCCCGGCCTCGACAGCCGCCATCCTGACTGGTTCATGACAGGAACCCGCGTGTGGGGCCCCTGTCGTCTCCGATGGCCTGGGCGAGGTCGTCCTCGTCGAGGGTAGTTGCGGCCGTCGGCGCGGATGCTGCCGTCCGGTGCTGTCGCCCGCCTGCCGGCCGATGGCGGCACAGTGGCGGGGGCGGCTGTCGGCTCGACGTCATTCCATCGGGGATTATTGGGTATAGCCTCCCTGTAGTGAAAGGAGTTGGCGATGGAAATGGCTTACTGGGCGTTCGGGGATGGTCCGAGAGTCCTTTTTGTGCAGGGCGATTCCGAAGGCGGCGACCGGCCCGGAGGAATGCCGGACCGGGGAAAGGCGTGGGCTGTCTGATGGCGCGCTTCCTGTTTGCGACCATGCCTGCTGTCGGCCACACGTCACCGGCCATCCCGGTCGCCCGGGAACTGGTCGCGCGCGGCCATGGCGTGCGGTGGTACGGCGGTGCGGCGTTCGCCGACCAGATCGCCCGCACGGGGGCGGCGTTTCACCCGATCACCGAATCCCAGCATGATCACAGCGTGCATGGTCTCGACGCGCGGTATCCACACCGCAGGGAGCTGTCCGGGCTGCGAAAGCTTCAGTTCGATATGACGTACGGCTTCGCGGCGCCGGTGGCCGGGCAGGTCCGTGACCTGACGGCCCTGCTGGACAAGGAGCCCGCCGACGTCATCATCGGGGACACCGGATTCATCGGCGGGACGATCGTCCAGGAACTGGGCGGTCCCGCGCTCGCTGGTTTCGGCATCAGCGTCCTCGGATTTCCCAGCCGGGATCTGGCCCCCTTCGGATTCGGCCTGTCGCCGGCGCGGGGCCCGCTCGGCCGGGTGCGCAACCGTGTCCTGGACAAGGCGACGCGGCGGATTCTCTTCCGAGGGATGACCGCCGAGGTCAACGTGGCCCGGCGGGCCTTCGGCCTTCCGCCGACCAGCGCCGCCGTCTACGACTTCGCCCTCGAGACCAGGCTGTATCTGCAGTTCAGCACGCCCGGGTTCGAGTATCCCGTGACCGATCGCCCATCCCAGGTGCGCTTCGTCGGCCCGCCGCGGCAGGAGACGGATCGACACTGGCAGCGACCGGACTGGTGGGACGACCTGTCCGGGGATCGCCGCGTCGTCCTGGTCACCCAGGGTACGGTCGCGACCGATCCGAGCCAGCTCCTCCGGCCGGCCATCGACGCGCTCGGCCCCGAGGACGACCTGCTCGTCGTGGCCGTCACCGGCGGCGCCGACCCGTCGGAGCTGGGCGCGGTGCCGGCGAACACCCGGGTGGCGCGGTTCATCCCCTTCGACCTCCTGCTGCCGCACACGGACGTGTTCGTCACCAATGGTGGGTACGGCGGCGTCCAGCTCGCGCTCTCCCACGGCGTCCCCGTCGTCGGCGCGGGGAAGACCGAGGACAAGGGGGAGGTGAACGCCCGGGTCGCCTACTCGGGCGTCGGCATCGACCTGCGCAGCCAGACCCCCGGACCGGATCGCGTCCGCGCCGCCGTCCGCCAGGTCCTCGGCGACATCGGCTACACCCTCGCCGCCGGCCGCCTGCGCGCGGAGATCGACGCCGCCGGGCGGGAGCAGCGGGCCGCCGACCTGCTCGAGGAGCTGGCTCGTCAGCAGAGCACCGGGGGCGCTCGAGTGGCCCAGGGTGACTGAGGCCAGGCCGCGGACCGATTCGAAAAGGTTGCGACGCCGCCAAACGGGACAGATCCCCAGTACTGAGGAAGGAGCACCGCCTGATGCAGCCGTCCCCGGCCAGCGATCGTCACCCGTCCGTGCACGACCATTCCGTCCCGACTCGGGGCCGTCCGCCGGCGTCCGGCCGGGAGATCCGTGACCAGCCGACCGGTGGCCCGCCGTCCCGCCGCACGATAACGAGGGTCCCCGGTCGCCGCCCTGAACCACGCCGCGGGCGCCCGGCCGAATGTGAACCTCAGGTACTCGGCGTGGTCGACGGTACGGAGACGGCGGACTATGTGGCGCACACGGCGACGCTGCGAGGTGTCGTCCGGCAGCGGCTGGTCACCCGGGCGCTGGTCGAGCATCTGCCACCCCCGCCCGCGCGGCTGCTGGACATCGGCGGCGGCAACGGCGTGCAGGCGCTGGAGTTCGCCCGGCGGGGATACGAGGTCACCGTCTGCGAACCGGACCCGGGCATGCTGGTCGAGGCCCGGCGGGCGCTCGCGGACGCCCCCGAGGTTGTCCGGCGGCGGGTCGCGCTGGTCGAAGGCGACGGGCGCGAGGCCGCCCGCCTGGTGGGCATCGGCTGGGACGCCACGTTCTGCCACGGCGTCATCATGTTCGTCCCCGAGCCGGCGCCCCTGCTGGAGGTCCTCGTCGAGGTCACCCGACCCGGCGGGATCATCTCCGTGGTCGGTAAGAACGGCCCGGCGCTCGCGCTGCGTGCCGGCCTGCAGGGCCGCTGGCAGGACACCACCGCGCAACTCGGCGAGCCCACCCCGGCGGCTTCCACCGGGTCGGCCACGTCCACGGGAGCGGCCGGCCAGCCAGCGGTGATCCCGCCGGGCGGTGATGATCCGGCCAACGTCTCCGCGATCCTCACAGCCGCCGGCACGCGGCCGCTCGCCCGATACGGAATCCGCATCTTCACCGATCATCTCGGCGACACCCCGCCAGGCCCGGATCTGGACGCCGTCGTCGACGCCGAATGGGCCGCCGGCACCCGCGACCCCTACCGCGGGATCGCCCGCCTCATCCACCACGTCCACTGCCGGCTGAGATAGCCCGGCGGCGCCGGACCCCGCTGGGCGATATCGGCACCACGGCCGCCGACCCGCCGCGTCCCCGACGGGTTTCTTTACCGCGCCGGCTGCGCGTGCCAGCGTGGGTGGGTGAGGTCAGCGATCAGGTACCGCGCGACGCCGGCCGGCTCGGTGACCTGTTCGACGGCGGGTGCTGGGCCGGCGCCGCCGTGCGACCTGGGGTGGACCACGCGGCGTGCTGTCGGTGAGGAGTCGTAGTGGGCTTGTGGGACGACCAGGTGCTGCCCAGAGTCATCGATCTGGCCCTCGGCAGACCGGTGCGGGAGGCCAGGGCGCGGGTCGCGGCCGGGCTGTCCGGCGAGGTCCTGGAGATCGGCTTCGGCTCGGGACGCAGCCTCGCGTACCTTCCGGCGGACGTCACGCGCCTGCTCGCGGTCGAGCCTGCCGCTGTCGGGCGCAGGCTCGCGGCAGGGCGCGTCGCCGCCGCGCCCTGCCCGGTGGAGTTCATCGGCGACGACGGCCAGGCGCTGCCCCTGCCGGACGCGTCGGTCGATCATGTCCTCACGGCCTGGACGCTGTGCACCATCCCCGACGTCGACCAGGCGCTGCGCGAGATCCACCGGGTGCTGCGGCCCGGCGGCTCCCTGCACTTCACCGAGCACGGCCGCTCGTCTCGACCCGCCGTCGCCCGCTGGCAGGACCGGCTCACCCCCGCCTGGGGCAGGATCGCCGGCGGCTGTCATCTCGACCGCCGCATCGACGAGCTGGTCGCGGCGTCCGGGCTGACCCTGGAGTCGGCCACGACCCATCCGATGCGCGGAACAGCCCGGCTCGGCTTCGCCTACGAGGGCGTCGCGTCCAGACCGACCTGACGCGGCGTCCCGGCCGGAGCGCGTGGCATGCGGTCCGCGCGGCCCGCGGCGTCAGCTGGAATCTGTTTGCTGTACGTCGCGATTGCGTGGGACGGTGCGTCGACCGGACGGGTGCCGCCGCCGTCTCGGACGGATCGGCGCGTGCCTTTCCGTGCGCGCGTCCTGCCGACGGCCCGACCTCGGGCCGGGAACTCAAGGAGCTGTCATGACTGTGCCGCTGCGCGTGGACGACGCCGCCCACCGTGGCGACGAGACCGATCTCCCCGGGGAGATCGCCGCGTCCGAGCGGACTCCGCTGGTCATCAAGCTGCTGGTCGTCGCCACGTTCATCGTCATCCTCAACGAGACAATCATGATCAACGCGGTGCCCCGGCTGATGATGGACTTCTCCATCTCGCCGCGGGCCGCGCAGTGGCTGTCGACCATCTTCATGCTCACGATGGCCGCGGTAATCCCGCTGACCGGCTGGTTCCTGCAGCGGGTGACGACCAGGACGGCCTACGCCGTCGCCATGGCGACCTTCTGTACCGGAACGGTCATCGGCGCGGTCGCGCCCGCCTTCCCGGTGCTGCTCGCCGGCCGGGTCGTGCAGGCCGCCGGCACGGCGGTGATGATGCCGCTGCTGATGACGACCCTGATGGTGGTCGTCCCCGAGTCGGCCCGCGGCCGGGTGATGGGCACCGTCACGATGGCGATGTCCTGCGCGCCGGCGCTCGGCCCCGCGGTCTCCGGAGTCATCCTGCAGCTCGGCTCCTGGCGGCTGATCTTCGTGTTCATCCTGCCGGTCGCGGTGCTCGTCGCCGTCGCCGGCCTGCGCAGGCTGGAGAACGTCGGCGAGACCGTGAGCGGTTCCGTGCACTGGCCGAGCGTCCTGCTCGCGGCACTCGGGTTCAGCGGCCTGCTGTTCGGCCTCAGCGAGATCGGTGCCCGTGACGGTGTCACCGTCGGGCTGATCATCACCGGCGGCGGGGCGCTCGTCGCGGGGTTCGCCGCGGTGCAGCTTCGGCTGGCACAGCGCGGCCGCCCGCTGCTGGACCTGCGCACGCTCGTCCACCGCTCGTTCCGGGTCTCGCTGCTGGTGATGGCGGCCTCGAACATGGCCTTCTTCGGCGCCATGTTCCTGCTGCCGCTGTACCTGCAGGACGTGCGGGACCTCACCGAGCTGCAGACCGGCCTGCTGGTGATGCCCGGTGGCCTGGCGATGGGCCTGCTCGGCCCGGCGGTCGGCCGCGTCTACGACCGGTTCGGCGCGCGGCTGCTCGTCATTCCCGGCTGTGCGGTGGCGATGCTCTCGCTGGGCGCGCTCGCCACGATCGGCCGCGACACGCCGTACCCGCTGCTGCTGGTGGTGCACATCCTGCTGATGGCGTCCCTCGCGGCGGTGTTCACCCCCCTGTTCTCCGTCGGACTGGGTGACCTGCCCGCCAGCCTCTACTCGCACGGCAGCTCGCTGTTCGGCACGATCATGCAGGTCTCCGGCGCCATGGGCACCGCCCTGCTGGTCGTCATCCTGGAGGCCCGCTCCACCCGGCTGACCGACGGCGGCGCGTCCGACGTCGACGCGCTCGTCGGCGGGATGCGGTGGGCGTTCGCCACCGCCGCCCTCATCGCGATCGCCCTGACACTGATCGCCCTGTGGATCCCCAACAGGCCCAAGGGCGCCGGCGCCCACGCCAGCCCCGAGCCTGCCCCGGCGGTGTGACCGGGCGCTGCCGCCGACGCGTGAGCCGGACGTCGTCGCCCGTGCTGCCTCGACGTCGCTATGCCACCGGAAAGTCGAAGTAGGTGTCCGGATGGGGTTCGTCTCGCAGGGTGTAGTGCCACCACTCGCGGTCGTAGGAGAGGAAGCCGCAGGCCGCCATGATGGAGCGAAGGTGCTGACGGTTTCTCGCCTCGGTCGACGGGATTCCGCGTGCTCCGTGGTGTGAGATCGCGTCCATCAGGTCGTGGCGGCCGCCCATGGCGGCGAGCTCGCCGGTGGCCAGATGGTAGAGCGCCAGGTCGACGGTGCTGCCCCGGCTGTGTCCCGACCTGGCGGCCACGTATCCCTGCGTGAACAACTCGGCGCGGCTGATGTTCGGATAATGATGCGGCTTCGTCCGGCCGTCCTCCGGCTGTCGCGACCAGCGCAGAAAGCAGTCCACGGCGCGTTGCGGGCGGTATCCGTCCCAGACGACCAGGCCGAGGCCAAGGGACTCGGCCTGGTCCCGCGCCCTGCGCAGCGCCGCGCACAGGGCCCGCGTGCCGACGATCCGGTTCGCCAGGTACCCGTCCACCGGCCTGCCGGTGAAGTTGTCCCAGGTGGCGTACTTGGCGTCCCAGCGTATTCCGGGCACCAGCTCGTCCACGAAGGCGAATTCATCGTCCATCGGGTGTTCCGGCCAGCGTCCGCGACACCAGACGGTCGATCACCGCGCCCAGCGGCAGGCCGGCGGCCGCCATCATCCTCGGGAAGCGGCTGTACGAGGTCAGGCCGGGAAACGTGTTGACCTCGTTGAGGATCACCGTGCCATCCTCCCGGAGGAACATGTCCACCCGGGCCAGTCCCCTGCAGCCCAGGGCGCGATAGATGGAGGTGGCGGTCTCCTGGACGAGCGAGCGTGCCTCCGCCGGGATGTCCGCGGGAACGATGGCGGTCGCGTTCTCGGAACCGCCTTCGGGCGCGCTCTCCTGGTGGATACGGAAGAAGCCGTGGGACAGCGCGATCCGATCCACCTCGCCGGTGATCAGATCCCGACCGTTTCCCAGAACGGCGCAGCCGACCTCGCTGCCGACCACAGCCTCCTCGATCAGCACCTTCGTGTCGTACTGCCGTGCGGTCCGCACCGCCCGCGCCAGCTCCGGCGCACCGGAGACCTTGCTGACGCCGAACGACGATCCGGAACGGGCCGGCTTGACGAAGACGGGATAGGGAAGCCGGCCGGGATCGACGTCCTCGTTCCCCGTGACGACCCAGAAGCTCGGCGTGGCGATACCCGCGCCTCGAACGACGAGGTAGGTGAGGGACTTGTCCATACACAGCGCGGAGCTCTGGAGGCCGCAGCCCACGTAGGGGATCCCGGAGAGTTCCAGCAGTCCCTGGATCGCGCCGTCCTCGCCGAGCCGGCCGTGCAGGACGGGCAGCACCAGGTCGAGCCTGATCGTCTCGTAGCGTCCCTCGTCCAGGACGAGCAGGCCGTGCACGCCACCGTCCGGTGACAGTGCCGCTGGACGGCCGTTCCCGTCATCCCAGCCCGGGTCGGGGCCGTCGCACAGCCGCCACGCGCCATTCCTCGTGATCCCGAGGTAGAACGGCTCATACCTCTCGGTGTCGAGGTTCGCCGCGACCTCCCGCGCGGACCTGACGGAGACGGTGTGCTCCTCGGAACCGCCGCCGAAGATGATCCCGATTCTCGTTCTAGCCATGCGCGGTACTTCCTTCGAATCGCCGGCAGTTGACGATGGAGTTCTCGATGATGTCGTTCAAAGCGTGATCGGTGTAGTAGGCCGTGTGCGGAGTTATGATCACGTTGGGGAGTCCCTGGAGGCGTGCCAGCGACCGGTGCTCGACGGGGTTTCCCCGGTGATCGGCGTAGAAGATTCCCTCCTCTCCTTCGAGGACGTCCAGCGCCGCGCCACCCAACCGGCCGCTGTCCAGCGCGGAAACGAGGGCCTCGGTGTCCAGAAGCGCGCCGTGACCGGTGTTGACGACGATCGCGCCGCGCTTCATCCGCTCGATACGGCGACGATCCAGGAGATGACGCGTGGCCGCGTCGAGGGGAACGTGGAGCGTGACGATGTCACTTCGCCGCAGCAGGTCGTCGAGGGAAACACGGTCGGCGGCCGCGGTGCCGGGCCGGCTGTCGTGGGCGAGAACGCGGCAGCCGAAGCCTCGCAGCCTGGCCACGACCGCGGCGCCGATGCGTCCCGTCCCGATGACACCGACGGTCAGGTCGCGCAGTTCCCGCCCGCGCGTCTCCTGCAGGCGGTAGTCATGGGCGGCTGCCCGGATGATGACGGACCCCGCATGCCGCGCCGCCATCAGCATCAGCATCAGGGTGTAGTCGGCCACGCTGTCGGGTGAGTACGCCACACCCTCGACGGTGATGCCGACGCTCGCCGCGTAGCTGACATCGACGTGATTGCATCCGGTGCTTCTCGTGGAGACATACGACACGCCGACGCGGCTCAGCGCGAGAAGGGTGGAGTTGGTGACCTGATCTTTGTGGCTGATGCTGATACAGCGGTTTCCCGATGCCAGGGCGACATTGGCCTCGGACGCCGGCGCCTCGGTGAAGGTCGGCGCGACGTCGAAGCGGGGCGACAGCTCCCGGAACAGGGCAGCCTCGTCCTGTCCGCAGCCATAGACGGTGATTCCCGTAGCCGAGACGGCCGGGGAAGACGGGGAAGACGGGGAAGGCGGGGAGAGTGGGGATGCCGGTGATCGGGCGCGGTGGTGGGCTGCCGTTCGGGCCGCTTCGGTGGAGGTCACGCGCTCCAGTCAAGGAAGGGCGGAGTTGCCGGCGTATATGGGAATGGCAATATGTCAGCGATATGTGGCCGACCGTACTGTGCGGCAGCATGATTCCGCTCCGCGTCGACGAGATCGCCGCGGTCGTCCATGGGATGGTCAAGGGCGATGGCGCCGTCACGGTGACCGCGCCGGCCGTGCTCGACGGCCGGCAGGCCGAACCGGGTGGCCTGTTCGTGGCGTTCGCCGGCGAGCAGGCCGATGGTCACGACTACGCGGGCCAGGCAGGCCGGGCCGGTGCGGTGGCGGTGCTCGGCTCCCGGCCCACGCCGTTGCCCACCGTCGTAGTCGACGACGTCCAGGCCGCGCTGCAGGCGCTCGCCACCCACGTCGTGGCCCGGCTGCGCGACCGGCTGACCGTCGTCGCGGTGACCGGCTCCCAGGGCAAGACCAGCACCAAGGACCTGCTGGCGACCATCCTGGCGAGCGCCGGCGCGACGACCGCCACGATCGGCTCGCTGAACAACGAGCTCGGCGTGCCGCTGACCATGCTGCGCGCCGACGCGGCCACCCGGTTCCTCGTCCTGGAGATGGGTGCTCGCCATCTCGGTGACATCGCCACGCTCACCGCTCTGGTCGCGCCCGACATCGCCATCGTCATGAACGTCGGCCAGGCGCATCTCGGCGAGTTCGGGTCGCGCGAGGCCATCGCCAGTACCAAGGGCGAGCTGGTGCGGGGACTGGCGCCCGGTGGCACCGCCGTGCTCAACGCCGACGATCCCCGGGTGGCCGCGATGCGCTCGCTCACAGCCGGCCCTGTGCTGACCTTCGGCCGAGCGTGGCACGCCGACATGCGCGTGCTCGACCTGACGCTGGACCGGCTAGCCCGGCCGTCATTCACCCTGCAAACCACCGCAGCCACCGCAGCCACCGCAGCCACCGCAGCCACCGCCACCACCACCGCCGCTTCCGGGGCCGTCACCGCCGTTCCCACCGCCGAGGCCGCCGTCGTCACCACTTCGTCGGCTCGCGTCACGCTGCCGGTTCTGGGCGCGCATCAGGCACTCAACGCGTCGGCCGCCGCAGCGGCGGGGCTGGCCGCCGGCGTACCTCTCGACGTGATCGCCACGGCGTTGGCCTCCGCCTCGCTGTCACCGTGGCGCCTGGAGCCGCGCGGCCTCGCCGGCGGCGCGATGCTGCTTAACGACGCCTACAACGCCAACCCCGACTCGACCCGCGCCGCCCTCGACGCGCTGGCGGCGATCGAGGGAGGCCGCCGCATCGCCGTCCTCGGCGAGATGCGCGAGCTCGGCGACGCCAGCGAGGCCGAGCACCGCGCTGTCGGGGAGCACGCCGCCTCCCGGGCCGACGTGGTGGTGGCGGTCGGCGAGGCGGCCCGACCGATCGCCGTCGGCGCGGGGAAGCGGGCGGTGGCACTGGACGACAACGACGCGGCTGTCGACTGGCTGCGCGGCCGCCTCGGCGCCGGCGACGTGGTCCTCGTGAAGGCCTCCCGCGGCGCGCGTTTCGACGAGATCGCCGCCGCGCTCGCGTGAGCTGCCGGGGTGACGTCCTCGTCGCTCCTCGGGCACGCGCACCCTGGTCGACCTGTGGCGAGATATGCGATCATTCATATCGGACCCGGGGGGATTCGGTATGCGTTGCACCCGTTATGTGGCTGTCAATGAGCAGATCATTTTTGAGATCCGGCTGCACTGGGTGGTGCTGGTCCGAGTCCTGCTCGAAGCGGCGGCCGCCCTTGTCGGTGCCGTGGCGATCTCCGTCTACGTCGCCGTCCATGGTATCGGCGCGCGCTTCCTGCTGATGCTTCTGTGGTGCGCCGTCCTGGTGGTCGTCGCCCGGCTGATGTGGCACCTGCTCGGCTGGCACCGGACCCGCCTGTTGATCACGAGTTCGCGGCTCGTCAAGGTGTCCGGGATCATCTCGGTCAGAGTTCAGAGCCTTCCGCTGTCGAAGATCACGGACCTCTCCTATGACCTCGACCCGACCGGCCGGGCTATTGGTTACGGGAAGTTCTCCCTGGAGACCGAGGGTGATCACAAGAACCAGCTGGAGAGCATCGATCACGTCCCTCGGCCCGACCGGTTCTACCTGTTGCTCTGCAACGGCATCTTCGGCGATTCCCCAGAGCCGGCAGTGGACGAGTAACGGAGTCCGGGTGGGCGATGCCGGGTTGAGCGGGGCCGGTCATTGTGTTCGCCGTGCAGGTTCTATCTGCCGCTGTGCGCCTGGTCGGGACCGCGATTGTCCATTGCGGCGTCGCCGGCGCCGGGAGCCGCGGCGCCGAGGTGCGTGTCGACATCGCCGGCGCCGCCGGTGATCAAGGTGAACGCGGCGATGACGGCCATGAGGAAGCCGGCGCCGGCCAGTGGGGCGAGGCCGGACCGGGCACCGTCGCCGAGCAGCAGGGTGCCCGCCAGGGCCGGAAGCAGCGTCTCGCCGGCGCACTGGCCGGCCATCGCGGTCGTGACCGCCCCGCGCTGCAGCGCGACGGCGAACAGGGCGAGGCCCAACCCGCCGTAGGCCAGCAGCGCCCAGGTCGCGGGGTCGGTCAGCACGTCTGCCCACGGCCTGGTCTCGATCAGCCGCGCGCACAGCGCCGTCCCGCCGAACGCCAGCCCGGACAGCAGCCCGAGCGCGGCGCCTGCCCGGTCCCGCCCGGCCTGTGCTTGCCCAGCCGCCTCTGGCCCTGCTCGTCCCGGCCCGGCGATTCCGGTGCCGGCTCGACCCTGACCGGCTCGCAGGGCCGGCCCGATCAGCGCGACGATCACCACAACCCCAGCGGCGATCCCCCAGGAGACGCCGCTCGAGGCGGGATGCGCCCGTCCCGGCCGCGCGGTCAGCGCCAGCAGCACCATCCCGGCACCGAGGACGGCGAGGGCGACCACCTCTCGCCGGGGTAGCCGGACGCCGAGCGTGGTCACGGCGAGCACCGCCGTCACCCCGACCGAGCCGGACAGGATGGCCTGGACCGCGAACAGCGGCAGCCCACGCACGGCGAGCAGCGACAGTAGCCAACCCAGCAGGTCCAGGCCCAGCCCGGCCAGGTAGGGCAGTTGGACGGCCAGCCGGGCCAGCGCCGAGGGGCTGAGCGCCTCGGTGACTCCGCCCCCGCCCCCGCTCCCGCCAGGCCCGGCACCCGCCGCGGAGGCCGGTGCCGTCCGGGCCGCGCCGACAGACTGGAGCACGGCGCCGACCCCGTAGCACAGCGCGCAGGCGAAGGCGGCCAGAGCGGCGATCAACACACCGGCGACGGTACGCGGTCACCTTGCTCACACCCGCGGCCGGGACCCCGGGCCACACCGTCTGCTCCACCGTCCTGGCGACGCAGCCCCGGCGGGGCTCGCCGCGTGTGGTTCTCCCGCGGCGACATGTCCCCTATACAAGGAATTGGGCTGTCCGGCTTGGGACTTCGGGTGTCGAGCACACGGGATGGGCATGGAGCCTCGGGGAGGATGCCCCCCCGAGACATCGACCTGGTGGCCAGCCGCCCGAGAGGATCCGAGATGAACCTGGAGCGACCCGCCGCCGACCCCGGGCGGTCGAGACCGAGCGAGGAGCATGCCCGCGCGCCGTCCGGGATCGTGCTCGACGAGCCCAGCACGGCCGACAGCCGGCGTCAGCCCGACATTCGTCCGCTGTGGGCGCAGGTCCTGCTGTACGTGTTCATCATCGGGCCGTTCGCCGCCGCGGCGGTCGGCCTGTGGTACGCCACGACGGTCTCGGGGGTCTCGGTCGTCGACGCCGTGCTGTTCGTCGTGTTCTACGCCGTCACCGGGCACGGCGTGACGATCGGGTACCACCGGCTGTTCACCCACCGCTCCTTCACCGCGACGCGACCGTTGCGGATCGGTCTGGCGATCGCCGGCTCGATGGCCCTCGAGGGCTCGGTGATCTGCTGGGTCGCCGACCATCGCAAGCACCATGCTTTCTCCGACGCGGACGGCGATCCGCACTCCCCGTGGCGCTACGGCACCTCCCCCTGGGCGCTCACGAAAGGCCTGTGGTGGTCGCACACCGGCTGGCTGTTCGACCGGCACAAGACCTTCACCAGCCGCTACGCTCCCGACCTGCTCGTCGACGCCGACCTTGTCCGGGTCGACCGCCTGTTCCCGGTGTGGGCGCTGTCGAGCGTCGCGCTACCCGGCCTGCTCGGCTGGGCGCTGAGCGGGTTCACCTGGCACGGCGCGTGGACCGCCCTGTTGTGGGCGGGACTGGTCCGGATCTTCCTGATCCACCACGTCACCTTCTCGATCAACTCGGTCTGCCATGTGGTCGGCAGCCGGCCGTACGCCAGCAGGGACAGGGCGACGAACGTCTGGCCGCTGGCCATGCTCTCGATGGGCGAGTCCTGGCACAACTACCACCATGCCGATCCCACCAGCGCGCGCCACGGAGCCGAGCCCGGGCAGGTCGACAGCAGCGCGGCGATCATCCGTCTGTTCGAACGCCTCGGGTGGGCCACCCGCGTCCGCTGGCCCGACCCGACCCGCCTGCGGGCCAGACGACGGGTCCCCTGACGGACGGGTCCCCTGACGGACGGATCCCAGCCGTCCGTCGTTTGCCGGACAGCGCGGACGGACGCAGGCACTGGGCGACTACCGTCCGCTTGTCAGGTCGCCTGACGGTGTCGCGGGACCTTCCCGGGAGGCGGACGTGGAAGCAGTCGGGACGGGCCGGCGCGAGCGCGGTGCTCGCCGGCGGGGGAGCAGCATCGTAGGCGCCGCCGTCGCCGCCGTGGTGGCCATGGTGGTGGCGGCGCTCGGCGGCTGCGCCGGCGTCGGGCCTGGCGGGCAGGTGGTTGCGTCGACGGGCGTGGCTACCCGGCGGGTCACCGTGACTCCGGTCGATCAGCACTGGAACGTGACGCGCGGGTGGAGCGTCGAGGAGGGGGAGAGCGGCCCCGGCGCACAGATCGACTGTGGAGACACCCGGCAGGCCTACCCGTCGCCGGCCAGTGTCAGCGGCGACGTCTACTACTGCTCGCCGAGCGCCGCCGCCGCTGACGTGTGCTGGCCGACGCCCCAGCCCCGCCGCATGCTGTGCCTGCGTGACCCGTTCTCGACCGTGCTCACCGCGCTGACGGCCCAGGCGCTCGTCGCCAAGGTCGACCCGCCGCGCAATCCTGTCCCGCTCGGCCTGCTCCTGGCCGACGGCGAGCGCTGCCGGCTGCGCGACGGCGGCGCCTGGGGCGCCCCGCGGGGCCATCCGGACCTGGTCGGCTACTACTCCTGCGGCGCGGACGACATCGTGTGGGCGCTCCCGGACTCGTCCACCGGCGGCATCGACAAGGCCACCAGCAGCTGGACCGTCCTGGTCGGCGACGTCACCGGCCCGCTGTCCACCCGCGCCGTCACGCAGGCCACGTTCGTCGCCACCGCTGCCTGAAAGAGGGAACCCGGCGGCTCTGGCACGTCCGCGAGCCCGCCGAGTGCCCAGTCGAGGTGGTCCAGGACACAGGCGTCGCGGCGTCGGGGCGTCGGGGTGTCGGGTGGTGGTCAGGTCTCGCGAGCGACGGTGTCGGTCGGTTCGTGATGCGATGGAGAAGATACGAGCTATCCGCGCTTTGTTCGTCAGGAGAAGATTTTCATGGTTCTCGGTCTCAGGCGACGATTTCTGCGCGTGGGCGTGGCCGCCGGCCTGGTACTGGTCGGCGCGCTGGCGGCCGGCTGCGGGAACGACGTCACCGGTGCCGCCGCGTCCCCGGCGGCGCCGGCCACGCCGAGCGCGTCGATGACGGCGATGACAGGGACGACGGGGACGGGGGCAGGCGCGGGGGCGACCGGTCCGGCCATGAGCGCGACGATGCTCGACCCGTCGGCGACCCCGGCCGATCGGATCCCCGGGGCGCGGTCGTCGACGTTCGTCCTGCTGAACACCCGGCCGTCAGGGCTGGACGGGGTCAGGGGCACCGCCTGGCTGGCCATTGACCCGACCGCCGGAACCACCCTCACCGTGTCCGCGACCGGCCTGGCGCCGGGCGCGCACTACATCGCTCACCTGCACGCGCAGCCGTGTGCGGTGGACAACGGCGGACCGCACTTCAGGTTCGACCCGCACGGTCCGGCCGTTGCGCCCAACGAGGTGCATCTGACGCTCGACACCGACTCCGTCGGCGGCGTCCGAGCGACCGTCACCAACAACCGCCCGGTGACCGACGCCGCCCGATCGGTGGTCATCCATCCCGTCGGCGCCCTGGACAAGCGGGTGGCCTGCGCCGACCTGTGACGCCCGGATCGTCGGCCCCTGTGACCCCTCGGCTGCCGTCGCTGTGCGGGCTGCCGTCGCTGGTGATCCGCCGGATGCTGGCGGTGTAACGGCCGCCGTTCGGGCGTGGAGCTGGCGCTGCGGGTGGTTGTGGGAGTTCGTGTCCCAGGACCTGCATGTTTGCCCTACGATGGCGCGGTGTCGACGCCAGGCGTGGACGCCACGGGGGGTGGCGGTACCGATCACGTCGTGGTGCGCGTCCTTCCCGGCGCGTCCGAAGACGAACCAGACGCGTCCGAAGGCGCAAGGCGGGGCGCTGACACCGCCGGCGGTGAACAGGACCCGGCGGGGACGCCGTACTTCACCTGGGCGCGGTTGTCCAACCTGCTGTCCTCGGTCGGGCAGGAGAGCACGACCGCCGTGCTCGCGCCGTTCTTCGCCGGGACGCTGGGCGCCGCCCCGGTCGTGATCGCCGGGGTGGAGGCGGCGGGCCGCGCGGGTGGGACGGCCGCGCGGTTCGGCGGTTCCGGAGTCGCCAGGCGGCGGCCCGGCGTCCGTGGGCTGCTCGACGTCGTGGGATATGGCGGTGCGGCGCTGGCCGCGGTGTTCCTCGCCGGCAGCTCGGCCATCTGGCAGGCCGGTGCCTGCCGCGCCGGCTCGTGGGTGGCCCGCGGCATGGGCACGCCGACGACGCTGCGACCGGTGAGCGATCAGGCGCTGGCCGGGCGGGCCGGGCGGCGCCTGGGCGTCGAACGGGCCTATGACGCGCTCGTCGCGGCCATCGGTCCGCTGATCGCGGTGGCGCTGCTGGCGTTCGCGAGCGTGCGCACCGTTCTGCTGCTGGCGGTCGTCCCCGCGGTGGTGGCCGGTCTGGCCAGCGCGTATGGCGCCCGCGCGGCCCGATCCGCTCCTGGTGCTGGTGCTGGTGCTGGCGCGCCTGGGGAGACGGGGGCGGCGGGGGCGGCGGGGCGGCCGTCCGCCCGGTCGATAGTGGCGGAGCTACGCAGGTCGGGGCCGCTGGGACGGCTACTGCTCGGGGTCGCCCTGTACGAGGCGGCGAACATCGCCGCCGCGCTGCTCCTGCTGCGGGCAACGAAGATCCTGCCCGGCGGCGCGGGCCCGCTGAGCCGGCTGCAGGCTGTGGCGCTGCTCTACGTCGTCTACCAGGTGAGCGCCGCCGCCTGCGCCTTCTGGGCGGGACGGGTCGTGGACCGCCTCGGCGCCGCCGTCGTGGTCGCGACCGGCGCCGCCGCCCTGCTGATCGCCTACGCCGGCTTCGCGGCCGCCGCACGCGGCGACCTGGCCCTGATGATCGGCTGCTTCGTGCTCGCCGGCGCGGCGGCGGGGGCCGTGGACGCCGCCGAGTACGCGGGCCTCGCCCGTCTCGTCCCGCCGGAACGCCGCTGGCCCGCGCTCAGCGCCCTGACCGGTCTGCAGAACGCCGGACGAATCTTCGCCACCGTCACCGCCGGCGGCCTGTGGACTCTCGTCAGCCCACCCGCCGGCCTCCTGATCTGCGGCCCGCTCCTGCTCGTGGCCACCATCCTCCTCGCCACCCGCCCGGACCGCCCCGCCGCCGCGTCCCACTGACCCCGGGAATTGCGCCTGACCCCGGGAATTGCGCCATCACCGTTGGCCTGAGCCATTCTTGTGCGATTCATGTGAACCGCGAGGCGTGTCTGGTGTGATTGCTGCGTCACAGTTCCGCGGTGACCATGGTTGCGGGGGCCTCGTCGACGTTCAGTTCCTTCTTCCCTCATCCCTGTGCGGTGGTGGACGTGGAGACGTCCGGACTCGCGCGGCGCCGAGACCGCGTGCTGACGGCGCGACGGGATGATCAGGGCATCAGCGGCCTGACCGGGCCGTCTGTGACCGCCACCTGAAACGGCCATGATCGACGCCGGGGTCGGCGGTTCCCGTAAGCGGCATATCGGGCGGGCTTCCCACGGGTGGGAAGAACGTGCGCGGGACAGCGGCCGCGTGTCGCTAATTCGACGTGACGTGTCCGATCTGCCCAGATTATGCGACACGCACCGCCGCGATCATGCCAAGACGCGGCCAACACCGGCACCGCGACGACATCGCCGAAGATCACAACTCCACGCACGTCCTAATGTTCGGTCGGTGCCGACCCTCATCTGGATCAACGGGCCGAACGCCGTCGGGAAGACCCAGGCCGCTCACAACCTGCACCGCCGGCTACCCGGCAGCTTCGTCAGCGACCCCGAACATCTCGGCTTCGCGATGCGCCGCATGCTGCCGAAGGCCCGCCGCACGGACTTCCGCGAGATTCCGCAATGGCGCTGTGCCGTCGGCGAGATGCTTCTCCGTGCCCTGCGGGGCCCCGAGAATCCCGTCATCACACCGATGACGATTCTCGATCCCGACCTGCTCACCGACCTGACAGCCCAGGTCCGCGCCGCCGGACACCAGGTCGACCACGTCACGCTCCTCGCTGACCGCGCGACGATGACCCGCCGCATCCACCTGCGCGCGGAGAACTCCCGCAGCTACAGCGCCCGCAACCTCGACCGTGCCCTCGAGGTCCTGAGTGCCCCCGCCTTCGCGCGCCATCTCCACACCGACACCCTGTCCATCTCCGCCGTCGCCGACGACATCGCCCACCACGCCGGATTCACCCCTACCCCCGACACCTCCTGGCGACTCGCCCGGCACGGCCGCCAACTCGCCGTCCAACTTCGCCACATCCGTCTCAACGCCTGACGAACGACATCGCGCCCGTCCCAGCGCTGCCTCGGGTCGCGCGCGCCCAGCAACGTCTCGAGCCGGCCATCGCTGATCTCGACGACGCCGACCTCACCCGGCCGGCTCTCCTGCCCGCGGGCGGCGGATGACCGTCGGCGGCGATCCGATCGTTCCAGCGCCTGGTGACCTACCCGCGATGGAGCACCCACGGATCGCCGCCGCGGCGCGCGTCAGGCGAAGGCGCTGGCGTGATCGCGCAGGAACGCGGCCACGGTGCGGGGCTCGTGTCCGGTCAGCACCCGGACGGTGTCCCGCGTCTGGGCCTGGCTGCCCTGGCGCAGCAACCCGAACTGGGTGACCGCGTTCGTCGCGATCCATTGCGGGGTGCCCGCGGCGATGAACCGCGTGACCGCGTCGGTGTCCCCGACCGGCACGAACGCGATCGGCCGGCCGATCGTGGTGGACAGCTCCGCGACCATGTCGTCGAACGTGACCGGCTCCGGGCCGGTGAGCTCGTAGCCGCGCCCGTCGTGGCCGTCGGTCGTCAGGACGGCGGCGGCGACGTCGGCGATGTCCCGCGGATCGATCATCGCGATCTTCGCGCCGGCCGCGGGTGCGAAGAACCTGTCCGCCTGGCGCACCCCCGGCGCGCCGGCCAGCAGGGTCGACATCTTGAACGCCGGCCGAAGCAGCACGAAGGGGAGGCCGCTGGCCCGCAGGTGCTCCTCGACGCGGGCGTGCGCGTCGAAGAAGGCGACCGGCGAGCCGATCGCCGCGCCGAGCGCCGACTGCTTCACCATCCGCCGCACGCCGGCCGAGACCGCCGCGTCGACGACGCTCGACTCCCACTCGACCTGCCGCGGGTGGTTGCCGCAGGTCAGGAAGACCTGATCGATCCCCTCCAGCGCGACGCGCACGGACGCGAGGTCGCCGAAGTCCCCGACGACCAGGTCCGCGTCCGCCCCGCAGGCGCGGATGGCCGCCTCCCGGTCCCGGACGAAACCGCGCGGCCGGTCGCCGAGGGCGGTGAGCGCGCGCATCAGATGGGCGCCGACGATTCCGGTCGCGCCGGTGACGAGCGTTGTCATCGAGTACCTCCCGAGGGTGCGATGTTGGCGTTGAGGCGGAAGACGTTCGTGGGGTCGTAGCGGTCCTTCACAGCGACGAGCCGGGCGAGCTGGTCGCCGTAGGCGGCCCGGACGCCGGCGGCGCCCTCGTCGGCGAGGAAGGTGGCGTACTGGCGGCCGGCGGAGTGCGCGCGCAGCGCCTCCCAGCCGTCGCGAACCCAGGCGGTGTGCCGATCGGCATCCGGGGCGCCCGGTTGCCAGACCGCGATGGTCCGCAGCTCGAAGCCGGTCTCGCGCTCCCCGATCGCGGTGGCGGACGGATCGACCCGGCTGACGGCGCCGCCGATCATCCAGCCGTTGAGCAGCGACAACGGCGAGGTGATCGACGAGACCCGCTCGACGATCGTGTCGATGACCCCGTCGGAGAGGTCGGGCAGCCGGTGGGAGCGCCAGTGCGAGGCGGCGCCGCGGGCCGCGCTGCCGTCGAGCAGCGACTGCACCGCCCGGTACGGCGTCGGGCGGACCAGGTCGCCGATCGGCGTGCCGATGCTCCGCAGCGGCGCGATCGCCCGCAGGCCCGCGGCGATGTCGCCGCACCAGGTCAGCACCAGCCCGAACACCGGCGTGCCGTAGCGCTCGGGCGGCAGGAACGGCAGCGGCGGAGCCAGGTTCGCCACCAGCATGACGCCGAGCTCGTCGGGAGCGCCGGGCGCGAACTCCCGCAGCACCCGCAGGACGTCCGGCGCCTGGTCGAGCGACCAGAAGACGGGCCCGCCGAGCACCATCGGCCCGACGGGGTGCAGGTCGTACTCGAAGGCGGTCGCGATGCCGAAGTTGCCGCCACCGCCGCGCAGGGCCCAGAACAGCTCGGGTTCGTGCGCCGCGTCGACGCGCAGCCGCTCGCCGTCGGCGGTGACCAGGTCCACCGCCCGCAGGTTGTCGACGGTGAGGCCGTGCCGGCGCATGAGATGGCCGAAGCCGCCGCCGAGCGTCACGCCCCCGATTCCGGTGGAGCTGACGCTGCCGCCGGTGGTGGCCAGGCCGTGGCGTTGGGTGGCCAGGTCCAGCTCCGACCAGAGCAGGCCGCCCGCGGCCCGCGCGACCCGGGCGGCGGGATCGACGGCCACTGCCTTGAGCTGCGACAGGTCGATCACCACACCGTCGTCGCACACCGCGTGCCCCACGACTGAATGCCCGCCGCCGCGGACGGACAGCGGCAGGTCGCGGTCGCGGGCGAAGCGCACCGCCGTCACGACGTCGTCGGTGCCCGCGCAGCGGGCGATCAGCGCGGGCCGACGGTCGATCGCGCCGTTCCACACCTGCCTGGCCTCGTAGTAGCCCTCCTCGCCGGGGCGCAGGAGGGCGCCGCGGAAACGACCGCGGAGCTCGCGGATCGCGTCTCGTGGACGCGCTGTCGTTGTCATACGGGCAGGATGCGGGCCCAGGCGTTCCGCGAGCGTTCCTCGGCGGGCCCGCTCAGCGTTCCTCGGTGGGCCCGCTCAGCGTTGCTCGCCGAGCACCGCGCGGGCCCGGGCATCCCAGACCCGGACGGGCTCCGCCAGCAGACGGCGGGCGGTCTCGGCACTCCCGTCCCGGTCCGCCGTACGTTCACACGCCGCGAGCCGGACGCGCAGCAGGATCGCCGGCAGGCCGGGCGCGGCATGCCGTCCCGGGTCCGCGAGCGCGGCGTCGACGCGGGCCAGGCCCGCCGTCGTCCGGCCGTCCGCCACCTCGAGAAAGCCGCACAGCGCGTCGGAGACCAGCTGGACCGGCGTGTTCTCGACCTGACGCCGCAGCACCTCCAGCTGCGCGGCGTGGCGGCGCAGCGCGGGCAGCGCGGCCAGTTCCAGATCGAGCAGGCCGGCGAAGAGCAGGACCGCACCGAGCGTGAAGGGGTGTCGGACGGCGTGCGCGAGCGCCAACGACTCGCTTTGCAGGCGGACCGCCTCCGCCGGATCGCCGAGAAAGGCGTGGACATGCGCGAGCCTGGCCACGCAGAGCGGCTGCGGATCCTGCGCGAACAGCCGCAGATGCGCCGACCGGTTCTCCGGCCGGTACCGCGCGAGCGCGGCCTCCAGATGGGTCCGTGCGGTCGCCAGGTCACCACGCCAGTAGGCCGTCACACCCTGCACGAACGCACCCTCCACCGCGAGGACGTCGTCGGCGCCGCCGAGGGCACGCAACTGCCCACCCACCTCGCGAGCCGCCTCGGCGTCACCGCGGGACAGCACGGCCATGCCCTGCGCCCGCAGCACCGGCGCCCCCGGCGGTACACCCAGGCGCCGGGCCAGCTCGAGCGCCGCGTCGAGCACGGCGCCCAGGCGATCCGACGCGTAGCCGTGCGCCGCGGCGAGCGGGCCGAGCATCGCGGTCAGCAACGCGAGCTCCGACTCCTGGCGGCCACGCGAGTCGGGGGCGCGGCGCAGCATCGCCAGCGCCTGCGCGAGGAGCCGGACCGCCTCGGCGTCCGCGTGCACCCGCTGCGCGGACGCGGCCGCCCGCTCATACCAGCCGACGGCCTCTGACCGCGCGCCGGCCTCGACCAGATGGGCCGCGATCTGACCGGCGAGCGCGTCGAGCCGGTCCGGGTCGGCGTCCGCGTCCTGCAGCGCGCGGGCGACCAGCCGGTGGTGATGGCGGCGCCGGGCCGGGCTCAGCGCCTGGTAGGCGACCTCGCGGAGCTTGTCGTGGCTGAAGTCGTATCGGTCGGCGCCGCTCGCCAGCAGCAGCTGCCGCCGCCACAGCTCGTCGAGATCGCGGGTGAATCCGTCCTCGTCGCCGGGGTACAGCCGCGCCAGCACGTCGACGTCGACTGACGCCCCGACCGTCGCCGCCAGGCCGAGCAGCGCGCGGGCGCCCGCCGAGACCTGCCCGAGCCGCGCCTCGAGCACCGCGTGCACCCTCGGTGTCAGGGCGTTCGGCTCACCGTGGCTCGGCCAGCCCGAACGCAGCGTCTCGATGACGAACAACGGATTACCGGCGGTCTCGGCGTAGAGGCGGTCGAGCTGGGACGTCAACATCCGGTGCCCGGCAAGCCGCTCGGCGAGAACGCCGGTTTCGGTGCGATCCAGCCGGGCCAGCTCGATCTCGGTGTACCGCTCGAGCGCCCGCAGCCCGGTCAGCAGCCTGCGCAGCTGGTCGTCGGCCTCGGCGTCGGCGAGGCGCGCCGTCGCGACGACCAGCAGCGGCGCGCCCGGCTCAGTCCGCAGCAGGTAGTGCAGGAACTGCAGCGTGTACGCGTCCGCTGCGTGCAGGTCGTCGGCGACGAGCAGCACCGGCTCGGAGCCGGCGAGCAGGGCCCGTGCGGCGGCCTCGAAGAGACGGACCCGGGACGCCGGCTCCTCGGCCGCGGACTCGTCGGACCGCGCCGTCCCGGCCGGCGGGACCGCCGGCGCGGAGCCGGGCCGCGCGGGTGCCGGGTCGCGGGGCGACTCGGGCAGCAGCCGGGCGAGCGCGTCGAGGTACCGCCGGTCGAGCCGGCCGCGCCCACGGGCGATGCCAGGCGCGCGCAGCCACGTGACCAGCGGTGCGTAGGCGAGCGTGCCCTCGACGGCGTACGAGCGCGCCGCCGCGGTGCTCGCGCCGCGATGCGCGGCCCACAGCCGCAGCTCCTCCACCAGCCGGGACTTGCCGACACCCGGCTCGCCGGTCACGAGCACCAGCTGTGCGCGCCCTCGCCGGCTGTCCTGCCAGCGCTCGGTCAGCGTGCGGCGTTGCGCCGACCGCCCGACGAAGTCGCTGGGCCGCAGCGCCGGGGCCTCGTCATGGTCGCGTGGAAGCAGCGCCTCGTATGCCGCCCGCGTCGCCGCCGAGGGCTCCACGTTGAGCTCGTCGCGCAGCGTCGTAACGCACTCGTGGTACACCCGCATCGCCCGGGTGCGGTCACCGCGTGCGTCCCACTGGCGCATCAACGCCTGGTAGGCCTGCTCGTCGAGCGGATCGAGCTCCACCGCGCGCCCGGCGTACCGAAGCGCCGCGTCGTGCTCCTCGCGGGCCTCCAGCAGCGGGACGAGCTCGCCGACCGCGGCCAGCGCCAGCCGGTGCAGCTGCGCGCGCTCGGGCAACACCCACTCGTCGTACCAGCCGTGCAGCAGTTCACCGGGGTAAAGGTCGAGCGCCGTCCGCAACTGGCCGACGACATCGGCCCCCGGGCGCCGTGCGGCATCCAGCGCCTCCCGGAAACGGGCGACGTCGCACCATGATTCGTGCCACGACAACGCCTGCGGGGTCGCGTGCAGGAACCGGTCCATGTCGGGAATCGCCGCGCGCAGGGTGTGCAGCACATGGCGGAGGTTGGTGCGGGCCTGCTTCTCGGTGGAGTCGGGCCACAGCAGAAACGCCAGCTGGTCACGCCGCTGGGGTCGGCCGGCGCGCAGCACGAGACAGGCCAGCAGACTCAGCGCCCGCGACGAGGCGAGGACGACCGGCTCCCCGTCCAGGCGGATGCGCGGCGTGCCGAACAGACGGACCTCGAGAGCATGCGTCAAGGCGCCTCCGGAGTCGTCCCGACACGACGTTCGTACCAGGTGCCCGGGAGTTCGTCGACGAGTGGCGGCGAGAATCCGCGGTCTCGCGGGACCGCGGAACGATCGGGGCGCGCCGCCTCGCCAGGTCGCCTCAGCCGCCGGCGCCGCGCAGGGTGATGACGGTCTCCAGGTAGGTGGAGGGCAGCGCGACCGTCCGGTCGCGGCCGCTGGACGCGCGGTTCCAGCGGCGGGCGAGGTCCGTGAGGTCGGCGGCCAGGGCCGCGCGGCCGGTGTCGTCGAGGGCCGCGAACGCCGTGTAGGTCGGCCCGTACCAGCGGCGGAACGTCTCGGTGAAGGCCTCGGCGGAGGCGAACCGGAACACGCAGGTCCGTTCGACCGTCCTGATCTCGGCCGCCGCCGCGCCGAACAGCGCCGCCAGATGGTCCTCGGTACCCCACAGCAGCGGGGACGCGAGACCCGCCGGCGCGGGCACGTGCCGCGTGATGGTCCGGAACATCTCACCGATGAAGCCGCCGGGCGTCCAGGCGACAATGCCCAGGACTCCGCCGGGCCGCGCAACCCGCGTCATCTCGTCGGCGGTGCGGCGATGGTCCGGCGCGAACATGGACCCGAACACCGAAAGCACCGCGTCGAACGACGCGTCGTCGAAGGGCAGATTCTCGGCGTCTCCGAGCTGGAAGTCGACCGCCAGCCCCTCGGCCGCGGCCCGCGCGCGTCCACGGTCCAGCAGCTCGGGCACATAGTCGATGCCGGTGACCAGGGTGTCCGAGCGGGCGGCGGCGATCGCCGCGTTGCCGGAGCCGCAGGCGACATCCAGCACCCGCCAGCCGGGGCGCAGGTCCGCGGCCTCGGCGAGCAGCTCGCTCTGCAGCACGATCCGGCCGGCGATCACCGAGTAGTCGCCGTTGGACCAGGTCGCCTGCTGCCTTGCCTTCACCGCGGCAAGGTCCGGGCCGGCCGAGCTGGTCGGCGTGGTGGTGGTCATCGTGGTTCCTCCCGTGGTGTGATCGAGTCACGTCGTGTCGTCATGTTCGGTACCTGCCCGCCGAGCTGGCCGCTGGTGCCATCGGGCCTGGGACAAGGCTCCGTCGGGCGCCGGCCCGTCGACCAGTCGCGTTCCTGTACCGGTGGTGTCGGCCGGCCGTCAGGTGTAGGAGGCGACCGGGCAGGTCAGTGGCTGCCCTGGTGTGGTGCGATGGCGGGGTGCCGATCCACTCCGACTACTGCCCGATCGCGCTCGGGGTCGAGATCCTCGGCGACCGCTGGACCCCGCTGGTGATCCGGGAGCTGATGGTCGGCGCCGAGGGATTCAACGACATCCACCGTGGTCTGCCCCGGATGAGCCGCACCCTGTTGACGCAACGGCTGCGGGCGCTGGAACGGCACGGCCTGGTCAGCCGTCAGCCGGCCGGGCCCGGGCGCCAGGGCAGCTACACGCTGACCGAGGCCGGCTGGGCGCTCACGCCGGTGATCTGGTCGCTGGGGCGGTGGGCGGCCGCCTGGGTCTTCGACGACCCGGCCGACGAGGACTGCGACGGCCTGTCGCTGATCTGGCGCATGCACCAGCATGCGGTTCCCGACCGGCTTCCGCCTCGGCGGACCCTCGTCCACGTCACCCTGACCGGGCCGGGCGCCGCCCAGGGCTGGCTCGACATCGAGCGGCCCGCGATGACCGTCTGCAAGGAGGAGCCGCGCGAGGACGTGCACCTGCGGGTCACCGCGGACAACCGCCAGATGCACCGCTGGCTGCTCGGGCGCACGCCGCTGCGGGCCGTGTTCGACGCCGGCGAGGCCGAGATCCATGGCCCGACCGCGCTGGTCCGCGCCTTTCCCACCTGGTTCGACACGACCGTCTTCGCCGCCGGCCCGCCCCCTGCCTGACCTGGAACGTCAGGACAGGCCACGACGCGGCGCCGGCGGGGACGCGGTGGGCAGCAGCGACTCGGGCATCGAGATCGCGCCGGCCGTCGCGGTCAGCAGGCGGCTCAGGCGGGGGAGAGCACCGGCGGCGACGGCATCGGCGCCGCCGGACACCCCCAGCGCGGCGACGACATCGCCGTCACCCGAGCGCACGGGTACCGCCACGGCGCGCCGGCGCACGTCGTACTCGAACTCCTCGATCGCGTAGGCCCGCGTGCGGATGCGTTCCAGGTCGTCGATGAGCGCGGCCGTCGAGACGAGGGTCGCCGGAGTGTAGGCGGCCAGGGTGCCAAGGCTGGTCGCGCTCTCGGTGACGGGTGCGGCGGTGTAGGCGAGCAGCACCTTGCCGGCGGCGGACGCGTGCAGCGGCGCCGGTGGCAGCGCATCCGGCCGAGCGGGCGAGGTCCCGTCCGCCTCGACGAGCAGGACGGTCCGCGCACCCGCGCCGTCGCGAACGCTGAGGCAGACCGCCAGCCGGGTCTGGAAGGCGAGGGAGGCGAGCAGCTCCCGCGTGCCCGCGACGTCATCGCGGTCGAGGACGACCCGGGCCAGCCGGAGCAGGCCGGGCCCCGGCATGTAGCGCTCGGACTCCGGGTTGTACCAGAGCAGTTCGACGTCGGCCAGGGTGCGCAGCAGGCGGTGGGCGGTGCTCGTCGACAGGCCGGTCGCACCGGCGAGCTCGGTCAGGCTCCGGTCCGCGCGGCCCTCGAGGAAACAGTCGAGCAGCGCGGCCGCGCGCCGGACGGACTGGACCGTGTTGGGGTCCGATCTGGCCGCCGGGCCAGCATGAACAGCGGTCGTCGGGCTCACCACTCAACATCGGCTTACTTACCGGGATCGACGGTGCGCCCGCAGACGCCGTACCCGACGTGCATACGTAGGCGGTCGCGGGCGCCGCGACGAGCGGGCATCGGCCATCAGCACGCGCCGGAACTCGCCGCGTGACAAGCATAGCCGGCACCGTGACCGCGCTCGGCGCGTGGTGCCGTCACAGCGGTCCCGCTGCCGCCTTATCTGTTCCCGCTATGCGGAAATCGATCATCCTGCCGCCCGATCCTGGCGCGGGCGAAGCCCTTCCCCCTCGGTGCGGGGCGCCGTCTTTCCCGCTTGGCGGGAATTCCTACTGGACAAGTGGGGTTTGTGTCGGGCACCATGACCTCGCGGCCGGATCACGCCGCGCTGGTGCCGCGAGATGGGGGCGCCGGCGGCGGTCCGATCCCTGCCGCGACCCGACCAGGCTGGAGTGCATGTGGATCTCGAACGGCATGGCAGGCGGGTCGTCGGGCGTCCGGTCCCGGCGCGGTCGGGTCGATGAGCACGGACTCCGCCCCCGCGCGGCCGGCGGCGGACCGCGCGTGGAGCGTGGCGGACGTCGCCCTGATCGACGAGTTCGTCGAGGGCGCCTCCGGCACGGCCGCCGTCCGCAACGAGGCCGGCTGGCAGCAGTGGTCTCTCGTGCCGCGCGTGTTCCGGGATGTGCGCCGGATCAGCACGGCCTGGACCGGGTTCGGGCTGGCGTTGCGGGCGCCGGTCCTCATCGCCCCGACCGCGCTCGGCCTGGTCCATCCGCAGGGTGAACGGGAGGCGGCGCGCGGCATCCGCGCCGCGGGGATGGGACTCGTGCTGTCGCAGGGCAGCACCTTTCCCGTGGCCGAGGTGGCCGAGGTGTCCGGGCCCTTCCTCCAGCAGGTCTACCTCACCCAGCGCCGCGACGCGCTCTGGCCGTTCCTCGACCGGGCCGTCGACGCCGGGGCCACCGCCCTCGCGCTCACCGTCGACCAGCCGGCGGCGGGCGTCACCCTCCCGTTCCGGGCGTCGCTCGCCCGGTTGGCGGCGCCGGGCGCCAGGAATCTCGGCAACGCCAACTTCGTGGGTGTCCCGCCGGCGGACCTGGCCCTTGAGTCACGGATCGAGCTGGCGGACATCGGCCTGCTGGCCGACCGTACCGGGCTGCCGGTCGTGGTCAAGGGCGTCCTGCACCCGGACGACGCGGTCGCCGCCGTCGAGGCGGGCGCGGCCGGCGTCGTGGTCTCCAACCACGGCGGACGCCAGCTCGGCGGAACCATCACCTCGGCCGAGGCCTTGCCGCGGGTCGTCGCCGCGGTCGGTGGGCGGGTGCCGGTGCTGGTCGACGGCGGGATCCGGCAGGGGGAGGACGTGCTGCGGGCGCTGGTACTGGGCGCGGACGCGGTGCTCGTCGGCCGGCCCGCGGTGCGCGCGCTGCGGGCGGGCGGAGCCGACGGCCTGCGGGCGGCGCTCGAGACCCTGCGCGGCGAGCTGGAACTGGCGATGGCGCTGGCTGGGACACCCGACCTCGCCGCCGTCACCTCGCTGGGCATTCGCCATGCCACCCAGACTCCGTATGCCACCGACACTCCGCGCGGCTGACCGGATGCGTCGGGAGCCTGTGATGACTACAACTCATCCGTCATTCCCGCAAGCAAATTCATTTGCCAATCCGTATACTGACAACATGACCGAGGATGTCCTGCGCAAAGTCCAGGGTGTTGCCCGGTCCCGCCCGATTGCGATCTTCGTCGGCTGCTTTCTCACCAGGCGCCGGTCGATCGATCTCTGTATCGTCACCACCGCCTGCTGTTCTGGCTGACCTGCCGGGCCCGCGCGGCCCACGGTAGTGCCGTCCGACCAGGCATGCCGTCCGACCAGGCTCGGCGGCCTTTTCTGAACCGGTGTTCCATCTGCTCCGGTCCAGCTTCCATCTTTTTCTGTCAGTCCTGTCACGGCGTCCTGCCGTGGATTCGCGCCGGATAGTCCCGCGACGCCCCCGGGGAGTGCGAGGCCACCGATCCCCTTTTCCCGTCGCCCATTCCTCTGATTGCGGAGCACCCAGAGATGTCCATCGAGGCCCCGGTGGAGACGCGGCAGGCCGGCATAGCGCCCCCTGTCACGATCGACCTGCCGTCCGCGGCGCACGGGAGCGTTTCCCGGGCGCGAAGCTCGCGCACGTTGCACCGTGTGCTCAGAACCGCGGGGCCCATCGCCCTGCTGGGCCTGTGGCAGCTCATCTGCTCCGTCGGGCTGGTCGACGCCGGCCTGCTGCCCTCGCCCTGGCGCGTCGCCGACACCATCCGCGAGCTCACCACCGACGGGACCCTGCTCCCCGCGATCGGCGTCTCGCTGCGGCGCGCGGGCGTCGGGCTCCTGTTCGGCGCGGCCATCGGCATCACCCTGGGCCTGGTCGCCGGGCTGTCCCGGATCGGCGAGGAGGCGCTGGACTCGTCGCTGCAGATGCTGCGGACGATTCCCTTCATCGCGCTGGTGCCACTGTTCGTGGTGTGGTTCGGCATCGGAGAGGAGGCGAAGTACGCACTCATCACAGCCGCCTGCATCTTTCCCGCGTACCTCAACACCTACGCCGGCGTCCGGGGTGTCGACCCGAAACTCATCGAGGCGGCCCGCGTCTTCAAGGTCAGCGGACTCGCCCTGGCGCGGGAGGTGATTCTGCCGCTGGCGATGCCCGGCATTCTCGTCGGCATCCGGTTCTCGATGGGTGTCTCCGTCCTCGCGCTGGTGGCCGCCGAGCAGATCAACACCCAGTCCGGAATCGGCGTGCTCGTTCTTGACCTGAACGGCACGCTGCGCACCGACATCATAATCTCCGGAGTCGTCGTGTACGCGTTTCTCGGCATCGTCGTCGACCTCGTCGTCCGCAATCTTGAACGGCTGCTTCTCCGCTGGAAAGCGAGCATTGTCTGATGACCACGGGCATCGCCACCTCCGAGACCGTGGACGCGCCGGAGTCCCGGGATCGCCCCGCCGTGCGGGTGAGCGGCGGCCGCAGGGCCTTCGGCGACCAGATCGTGCTGGACGACGTCGACCTGAGCATCGCCCCGGGGGAGTTCATCGCGCTGCTCGGCGCGTCCGGCAGCGGGAAGACCACGTTGCTGCGGGCGCTCGCGGGCCTCGACCGGCTCGACGCGGGCACGGTGACCGTCCCGCGGGAGCGGTCGGTGGTCTTCCAGGAGCCGCGGCTGATCCCGTCCCGCCGGGTGTGGCGCAACGTGGTGCTGGGGCTGCGCGGCACCGGCCGGGAGCGGGCACTCGAGGCTCTCACCGAGGTCGGCCTGGCCGATCACGCGCAGGCCTGGCCACGCACCCTGTCCGGCGGCGAGGCGCAGCGGGTCGCGCTGGCCCGGGCCCTGGTGCGCGAGCCGGGACTGCTCCTGCTCGACGAGCCGTTCGCCGCGCTGGACGCGCTGACCCGGCTGCGCATGCAGGAACTGGTCGCGGCCCTGTGCCGCCGGCACAACCCGGCCGTCCTGCTTGTCACCCACGACGTCGACGAGGCCATCCGGCTCGCCGACCGGGTCCTCGTGCTGCGGTCGAAGCGGCTGGACTCCGGGGTGGTGATCGACAAGGAGCGCCGGGCCCAGACCGGCGACTCCTACGCCACCGACCTTCGCTACCACTTCCTCAACCTGCTCGGGGTGCGCGGCCCGCAGCCGACGGACCGTTCCGCGCACCCGAGCGATCCCGTGCAGGAGGCACACACATGACCACCCTCGCGACGCAGGTCCAGGTGAGGCCGCTGACCAGCGGATTCGGCGCGGAGGTCACCGGTGTCGACCTCAGCCGGCCACTCGACGCCGACATCCTCGCGACGATCCGCCGTGCCTGGCTCGACCGGCAGGTCCTCTTCTTCCCCGGCCAGAACATCGACGCGGACGCCCAGACCGCCTTCGCCCGCGCTCTCGGTGAGGTGACCGCGCCGAGCGCCTATCTGCCGCCGATCGACGACAGGCACCGGGAGGTCGTCGCGTTCGACAGCCGGGAGAACAAGGAGGAGTACGTCAGGCGCGGCCGGCATCACGGCTGGCATGTCGACATCAGTTTCCAGTCGACGCCGCCCGCCGGCTCGGTGTTCAACGTCGTCACGCTGCCGCCCGTCGGCGGCGCGACCTGGTTCGCCTCGGCGCAGCTGGCCTACGAGACGCTGAGCGCGCCGATCCAGCGGCTGCTCGACGGCCTCGTCGCCGTGCACAGCTTCCGGTCGAGCACCGACCGTGTCCCGCTGCTCGAGGGCCGCGTGCAGGTCTGGGAGGACGAGCAGGCGAACACGGCCGCGGGCGGCGCGGAGCATCCCGTCGTCACCGTCCACCCGGAGACGGGCCGCCGAGGCCTTTTCGTCAACCCGGGATTCACCCGGTCCATCAAGGGGCTCTCCGCGCACGAGAGCAGCGTGCTGCTGGAACTCGTCTACGACCATGCCCTGCAGCCAGAACACCTCATCCAGTACCGCTGGAACAAGGGTGACGTCGCCCTGTGGGACAACCGCACGGTCTGGCACCGCCGCGGGGACGACTTCGACCCGGACGCCGTGCGCATCGTGCACCGCGTGCAGCTGCGCGGCACCCGGCCGGTCGGCGTGGCCTGACCCGCGCACCGGCTCGACCGGCCATTTCGCAGATTGACGTGAAGGGAAAGTGCAACAGTGTCTACAGCAAGTCCCATGGAACGCAGACGGGGTACGCGGCGTCCCCGCGCCGCGCTCGGTCTGGTCGCCAGCCTCGCGGCAGTGGCCCTCGCGGCCTGCGGCTCCAGCGGGGGCGGGGCGGCGTCGGCGAACTCCGGTACCGGTACCGGTACCGGGTCCAGCTCCAGCGCCGCGGTGGACCTGTCCGGGCTCACTCTGAAGGTGGGCGTCTCGGGCGGCTCAGCGGCCTTCACCGTGTCCAATTTCAGGGGCTCGGGCGTTATTGACAAGCTGCCCTTCAAGGTCGAATGGGTGGCGTTCCCCGACAGCCCGCGGGTGCTGCAGGCGGTGCAGAGCGGCGTGGTCGACACCTCGTCGCTGATCGGCGACGTCTCGCTGCCGCTGGCGGCCAGTGGCCTGCCCGAAGGCGGGAAACTCCCGGTGAAGGTGGTCGGGGCGGTCCAGCCTGCCAATGCCAAGGAGCACGCGGCGCTCACCGTCGTCGCCAATCCGAAGGCCGGCATCAACTCCATCAGCGACCTGCGGGGCCATTCCATCTCCTACATCACCGGTGGCTGGCCGCAGTCGGTGCTCGCGGCGCTGCTGAAAGAAGCGAAGCTGACGCCCAAGGACGTGAAGCTGGTGCCGCTCACCGGGCAGGCGCAGCTCGCCGCGTTCCAGTCGGGCAAGGTCGACGTGTCGATCGCCTCGATCGTGCAGATCCAGCCGGCGGTCGACGCGATCGGCGCGAAGACGATCTGGGACAGCACGCGGGCGGGCACGCCCACCGTCACCTTCTCCTATGCGACGGACAAGAGGCTGGCCGACGCGCGGTACTCGGCTGCTATCGGCGGTTTCGTCAAGGCCCAGGCCGAAGCCCAGGCGTGGAACGCGCTGCACCCGGAGGACCTGGCCAAGGCCCTCATGACCGATCTGCACTTCCCGGAGAAGACCGCGCAGGCCAGCGCGGTGGTGCAGAACCAGGGCGTGCCGATCGACGCGGCGCTCATCGCCGCCGAGCAGGCGCAGGCCGACGATCTGCACAAGGCCGGTTTCATCCCGCGCACGGTGGACCTGGCGCCGTATTTCGACAACCGCTACGACTCTCTCGTCACTTCCGTTCCGCGTCTTCCGCAGAGCTGACGGCGCACCGCCGGCCGGCCCCGCACCGGGGTCCGGCCGGCGTCCCGGCCTCTACACCGCTCACAGAGGAACGGCCTCACCGATGCCCTCTCCCGACCGCCAGCTTCATCTCAACGTCAACATCCTCGACGCCGGCAGGCACCCGGGCGCCTGGCGTTTCCAGGACGATCCCCGCCTCTTTCTCGACATCGACTACTTCCAGCGGATCGCCCGGCTGGCCGAGCGCGGCACCTTCGACGCCGTCTTCCTCTCCGACGGCGTCTCACTGCACCAGGAGCCGCCGGAGAAACCGTGGAACGCGCTGGAACCCAGCGTGCTGCTCACCGCGCTCGCCACCGTCACCGAACGCGTCGGCCTCATCGGCACCGTCTCGACGACGTTCAACGAGCCGTTCAACCTGGCCCGCCGGTTCGCCTCGCTGGACCACATCAGCCGCGGCCGGGCCGCCGTGAACATCGTCACGACGATCTCGCCGAAGGCGAGCGCCAACTTCGGGCTGCGCACCACCCCCGACCACGACGCCCGCTACGCACGGGCCGAGGAGTTCGTGGACGTCCTCGCCGACCTGTGGGACAGCTGGGAGGACGACGCGATCGTCGGTGACCGGCTCCGCTCCCGGTTCGTCGACGGCGCGAAGGTGCACACGATCGACCACGAGAGCCGGTACTTCGCGGTCCGGGGCCCGCTGAACGTCCCCCGCTCCCCACAGGGCCGGCCCGTCCTGGTCCAGGCCGGGTCGTCCGGTGTGGGCAAGCGGCTGGCGGCCCGGGTCGCCGACATCGTGTTCACCGCCCAGCCGACGTTCCCGACCGCCGCCGCCTTCTACACGGAGATCCGGCAGGCCGCCGCCGGCTTCGGGCGCGACCCCGACCACCTCGTCGTGCTCCCCGGCCTGTTCCCGATCATCGGCGGTACGGAGGCCGAGGCCCGCGCGCGCAAGGCCGAGCTCGACGCCTACTTCCCGTTCGACGTGGAACTGCCCCGGCTGGCCGCGCAGCTCGGCGTCGAACCCGAGCAGCTGCCGCTGGACGCGAGGCTGCCCTACGACCAGCTGCCCGACGTGAGCTCGTACGCGACCGGTTCGCGCGGCTTCTTTGAGGCGATCGTCGCGATGGCCCGCACCCACGACTACACGGTCCGCGAGCTGCTGCTGGCCAACGGCGGCGGGCACCGGCAGGTCATCGGCGCGCCCGAGCAGATCGCCGACGACATCGCCCGCTGGTTCCACGGGCGGGCGGCGGATGGCTTCAACCTGAACTTCGACGTCTTCCCGTCCGGCCTGGAGGCGTTCGTCGAGCACGTCACGCCGGAGCTGCGCCGCCGTGGGATGTTCCGCACGGAGTACACGGGCACGACGTTGCGCGAGCACCTCGGCCTGCCCCGCCCGGCCAGCCGCTTCGCCACGGCCGGGGCCACGGCCACCGCCTGACCGACCCCACGGCCCCGCCCGACCCGCCGGGTGCCAGAACCAGAGCGAGGAGACCGCCATGAGCACGTTCCCCCCCATCGGCCACGACCTGACCGTGGGTCCCATCCCCATCGTCGAGGACGAGACCACCTTCGTCCCGGCCGGCGTGCTGGAGATCGGCTACGCCACCCGGATCGTGGACAGCAAGGCCATCGCGCGTTCCGCCTCCGTGCTGGGCGCGGTCGACGACGGCCGCACGGCCGAGCAGACCGAGGCCTACCTGCGCGAACTCGACGAGAACCCGCCGGGCGGGGTGGCCCTGCACGTGCGCGAGGCCAGCACGCACCGCGAGTACCTGCGCTTCGACTGCTTCGACGACGGCCCGCATTACCACTACATCGTGGAGCCGGACGTGGCGCAGACCATCGTCGGCTACGACGTCGACGCGAACGGCCCGGTCTACCCCTGGGCGCTCGAACGGCTGCGCCATCACCTGCCGGCGCTGCTGACCCGGGCCGGGCGCCCTGACCTGGCCGCGCGGCTCGATCCCGACGCGATCGCGGCAGCCGTCGACGCCGTGGCTCGGGGCGTGGCCGACCTGGAGCGGGTCAGCCCGACCGCGGCATGACCGCGACGGCCACCGCGGCACTCCCGATCCGCTACGTCGTGCTGGGCGCCGGGGCGATCGGCGCCTCGGTCGGTGCGCAGCTGGACCGCGCCGGGTACGACACGGTGCTCGTCGCCCGCGGCGCACATCGCGACGCGATCGCCCGAGACGGCCTGCGCCTGCTTGCCGACGGCGTCGACGAACGCCGCCGGATCGCCGTCGCCGGACATCCCCGCGAGCTCACCTGGAGCGGTCGGGACATCGTGCTGCTGGCGGTGAAGAGCCAGGACACCGCCGACGCGCTCGCCGGCCTCGCCGAGGTCGCCCCGCCGTCGACACCGGTCGTCTGCCTGCAGAACGGCCTGCGCAACGAGGCGGCCGCGCGGGAACGGTTCACCGACGTCTACGGGGTGATGGTGTACCTGCCGTCGGCGTACCTCACCCCGGGGGAGGTGGTGAACTACGCGGCGCCCGCGCGCGGCGTCCTCGTCCTGGGGAGCCATCCCGGCGGCGTGGGGGCGCTCGGGCCGGAACTCGCAGAGACCCTCACCGCGGCCGGGTTCACCGCCCGGGCAGTGCCCGACATCCTCGCTTGGAAACGCCGCAAGCTCCTCACCAACCTCGGCAACGCCGTCGACGTCCTGTCGGGCCTCGGCGACGGCTTCCTCGACGCGATCGACCTCCTCGGTCGCGAGGCGGAGGCGGTGTTCGCCGCGGCCGGCCTACCCGTCGTCGACCGGGACGTGTTCGCGGCGCAGGTGGACGGGCAGCGCCTCGCCGAGATCCCGGGCCGGCCCTATCCGGGCGGCTCCACCGCGCAGAGCGTGCTGCGCGGCGGCACGGCACCTGAGGTCGGTGAGTTCAACGGGGAGATCGCCCGGCTGGGCCGCGACCACGGCGTGCCCACCCCGGCCAACTCCTTGGTCGCCGCCCTGGTGGACGAGGTGTCCCGCGGGATTCGGCCGGCCCGCGGGCTTCCGCTGCACATACTCCTGCCCCGGCTCCGGAAGGCTGCCCTGGCGGCGTAGCGGCGACCCGACGGCGCCGCGCCGTGGCACGACGCGCCGCGGCGCGAGGCGGGTGCGGCGGCACGCGGGCCGCACCCGCGGTTCAGTCCTCGGTGCCGGTGGGCCGCACGTCGTAGACGCAGACCCGGTGCAGGATGCGGGGGCCCTGTGTGTCCGACACCCGCATCAGCGTCGAGCGCGCGTCGGCGAGCACGACCGTGCCGGGCTCGGCCACGTAGGAGGCCTCGTGCTCCGGCCTGGACAGGTGCTCGATGAGGAGCTCCAGCAACTGGCGGCCCTCCTCCGGCGACACCCCGACCAGCGCCCGGGTGCTCCAGGGATCGATGAACAGCCCGAGCCGCCCGGTCTCGGGATGCACCCGCACGACCGGATGCTCGATCGGATCCACCTGGGTGATCATCCGCCCGTTCCAGCGGCCGGGACCGAAAGCGCGCACGTACTCGTCCATGACCGGCGCGTGATGCACCCCGCGCAGGTCGCGCACCCGGGCCCGCAGCTCGGGGTCCAGGGATCGGTAGGCCGCCTCCCGGGACAGCCACCGCATCCTGGCCCCGCCGGGCGGCGCGACCCGCAGGTAGAGCACGACGACGCCGGCCGGCTCGGCCATGTACTGCATGGCACTGTGCCAGGCATCGAGGCCGCCGTCCCACCGCCGGCTGTCGATGACCTTGATCTGCGGATAGGCCCGACTGAGACCGGGGATCACCGCGCTCGACGGCGTGATCTCGCCGAAGTGCTCCGCCAGAGCGATGTGCTCGTCCGGGTCGAGGATCTGGTCCGGCAGGACGACGACACCGTGGCGCAGCAGGAGCTCGGACAACCAGGCCTGGTCACGGCCCGCGGCGCCGGCGAGATCCAGATCGCGCACCTCAACCCCGAAGGCACCTGGCAATGGGCTGGGCGCGGGCCGCGGACGCAGCGCCGTGGCGCCGCGGCGGCCGGCCGGGGGAGACATGGCACCATCTTCACACGTCCGGTCGAGATTCCCCGAAACCCGGACACACTCCAGTCACAATCGCCCTGTCTGCCCGCTCCGCCGACGGCCCGCCCTCCCCTCGTCCGCGCCGGCGGCCCCGACGAGAGCCTCGCGGTCAGCCCCACAGCGGCGGTCCACCGCGAAAAACGAGTGGCGACGAGGCGGCTTCCGCGTGATGATGCCGTCGCCTGCGGCCATGACGGAGCACGCAGCGTCCAAGGGAGAACCGTGACGCCAGTCGCCGCCGAATCGGTCGTCGCCACGTCCTCATCCGGGTCCGCGCCCGAGGTACGCCTCACGGGCGGGGTCGTGCGGGGCAGCCGGGAAGGGGGCCTGGCGGTCTTCCGCGGCGTCCCCTACGCCGCGCCGCCGGTCGGCGAGCTGCGTTTCGCCGCGCCGCGGCCGGCGCCGGGCTGGGACGGTGTGCGGCCAGCCGTGACGTTCGGTCCGGCGGTCCCGCAGAGCGAGGTGCTCGGCCAGCAGGCGTCCACCCAGGACGCGGTGGGCGACGACTGGCTGACCGTCAACGTCTGGTCGCCCGACGTCGACCCCGCCGCGGCGCTGCCGGTGATGGTCTGGATCTACGGCGGCGCCTACGTGCTCGGCACGTCCGGACGGCCCGAGTACGACGGCGGCCATCTCGCCCGGGACGGCCAGGTGGTCGTCGTGACGTTCAACTACCGCCTGGGCGTGGAGGGCTTCGCGCAGATCGCCGGCGCGCCGCCCAACCGCGGCCTGCTCGACCAGATCGCCGCGCTGGAATGGGCACGCGACAACATCACCGCCTTCGGGGGCGACCCCGACCAGGTCACGATCTTCGGCGAGTCGGCCGGCGGCGGATCCGTCGCCGCACTGCTGGCCATGCCCCGTGCGCGGGGGCTGTTTCGCCGCGCCATCGCGCAGAGCGTGCCGGGCACGTTCTTCGCACCGGAGCTCGCCGCCGACCTCGCCGTCGCCTTCGCCGCCGAGGTGGGCGCGCGACCCACCGTCGCCGACCTCGCCGGTGTCGATCCCGCGCTGCTCGCCGCCGCCGGCGACGCGGTCGCGGGTGACCTGGACGCGGGTGACCTGGACGCGGGTGACCTGGACGCGGCCGGTGAGCCGCGCGCGGCTGGGGCGAGCGGGGCAGTGGGCCGGGCCGGTCGCATGGCCAGGGCCGGACGCTGGGGGCTGGCCGCGCGCCGGTCGATCCTGTTCGCCCCCGTCGTCGACGGCGACGTCCTGCCGAGCACGCCGTGGGAGGCCGTGGCCGGCGGCGCGGCCCGGGACGTCGGTCTGCTCGTCGGGCACACCCGCGACGAGCAGCGGCTGTTCACCGCCATGTCCGGCCTGCTCGGTCAGGTGAGGCCGGAGCAGGCGGCCGAGGCCCTCCAGGACCTCGCGCCCGGTCCCGGCGGCGCGCGCGGCTACCGCGACGCCTACCCGCAGGCGGGTCCCGGCGAGCTGTACGAGCTCGTCCACTCCGACTGGCTGTTCCGGATGCCGAGCCTGCGCCTCGCCGAGGCTCAGGTGGCGGGCGGCGGCCAGGCGCATCTGTACGAGCTGGCCTGGGCCGCCCCGGGCATGGGCGGCATTCTCGGGGCCTGCCACGGCCTCGACGTCCCGCTCGTGTTCGGCAACCTCACCACCGGCCAGACGGCCTTGCTGTTCGGCGAGAGCCCCGCCGCCGAGGCGGAGACGCTGTCCGCCGCGATGCGGACCGCCTGGACCGGTTTCGCCACCCACGGCGACCCGGGCTGGCAGGCGTTCGACCCCGAGCGCCGCCTCACCCAGGTCTTCGACACCCCCACGACCGTCACGGCCTACCCCCAGGACCGCTCCCGGCTGATCTGGCAGCACCACACCTTCCCGCCCCTCCCACTGCTCGGCTGACAGGCCGCCACGCACCTGCCGGCTCCCCATCGACGAGGTCGCCTTCACGTCGGTGGTGCGGCTACGCCTGGGTGCGGCGGGCGGCCTCGTCGGCGAGGGAGACCGCGAGGAGACGGGACAGTCCGGGGGCGTCCTGGGCGTCGAGCATGGTGATGTAGGCGGGTCGTCGGGTGACCTGGACGATGGCCGGAAAGCCGAATCTGCGGATCGTCTGGTAAGCGATGATCGCCCGGCCGGTGCGACCGTTGCCGTCGGAGAACGGGTGGATGCGCTCGAATGCGATGTGCGCGCTGGCGACCGCTTCCAGCAGGGCCTCGTTGTCGAGGTTCGCGGTCTGCCACTCGGTCTGATCGGCCCACTGACGCATGAGATCGGGCACCCGGGCGGGCGCCGTGGGCTGCCAGGAGGCGCCAGTAACGATGTTGGTCGAGGTCTTGTACTGACCACGGTCGTGGGCCAGGTGGTCCATCAGCGTGGCATGCAGGTGCAGGATCAGCGCCGTGGTCAGGGGTTCGTCCTGCGCGACGGCCCGCAGGACACGGGCGAAGGCCTCGTAGTGGTTCGCGACCTCGTACAGGTCGCGTACCGGCGTACCCGCCACAGGCACACGTTGGTCGACCAGCAACGTGACGGTGTCGGCAAGGGTCAGGGTGTTGCCCTCGATCGCGGTGGAGTGGTGTGCCAGGCGCACCAGCACATCGTCGGCATACTCCGGGGACAGGACCCCGGAGCCGGCGACCGCGGCCAGGAACTCCGCTCGAGTCCAGGTCACGCGCGGCTCCTGGTCACGCGCGAGTTCGGGCCGCGTTGATGACGGCCATCAGTTCGGCCATGGGAGCGTCCTCATAGCGGCTCACCGCGCGCGCCTCGAGGACCCCGGCGCGGACTGTCACCTCGAGGATGTCTCCGGGGGTGACGCCCAGGGCGCGCAGCTCGGTCGGGCTGATCGTGATACCCGCCGAGTTCCCGATCGTGACGACCTTCTTCTGCATACGAACAGGCTACGCCCAGGTACGAACCAGGTCTCGGGTCGGCGGTCCGGAGAGTCGAGGCGGCGCCGCGCCGACTTCCCTGGTGAGGGATTGCGTTCCGCGGAACGCGCGCCGGCGGAGGCGCGCTGCCCGGATGGGCGTCTGGGCGGTGCGGTCGTGCCGTCGGCTGCGCCGCGCCCCGCGGGGCTCATCGGCGCCATGGATGGCATCCTTCTGGCGTCATAGTGGCGTCGCGATGCTTGCATGTGAGCCACGGCGATGCCATAGTGGTGCCATGGAGTTGGGAACGTATGTGGATCGGCTCGGCCAGGAGCTCGTCGCGGTGCTGGAGGGCGGCGGCGACGAGGCGCGTGCGCTGGTCGAGCGGCTGACGGGTGGGCTGGAGTCGGCGATCCGGCTGACGCTGCTGGAGACGCTGTCCGCGGCGGCGGACGAGATCACGCGGGAGCTCGCGCCCGGCTCGGTGCAGCTGCGGCTGCGCGGGCGGGACCCCGAGTTCGTCGTCGCGCTGCCGCCGGCGGACCAGCCGGTCGCGCCGTGGCCGGCCGACATGCGGCCGACCGACGTGCGGCCCACCGGCACGCGGCCGGCCGGGGAGCGGCCGGCCGGGGAGCGGTCGGCCGAGGAACGGGCGTCCGCCGCCGTGCTGGAGGTCGCGCCGGAGGACGGCGCGACGGTGCGGATCAACGTGCGGCTGCCCGAGCAGCTGAAGGCCGCCGTGGAGGAGGCGGCCGCGGGGGAGGGGCGTTCGGTCAACGCCTGGCTCGTCCGCGCCGCCGCCGCCGTCCTGCGACCGGCGCAGGACGCCGCCCTCCGGTCGGAGCGCGGCAAACCCGGCCGACAGCACGTCACCGGCTGGGTGCGCTGACACCGGCGCCGACACCGGCACCCCCACCGCAGTCACTACCTCCCACCGCAGTCACTACCTACGGAAGGACAGTCATGCCTGTCTTCGACACGCCGGCACCGATCCAGGCCACTCTGGAGCTGATCGTCGCCAACGCCAGGATCATCGCGACCGACCGCGCGGACACAGTCGTCGACGTCCGCCCGACCGACCCGGACGACGACTCGGACGTCAAGGCCGCCAAGCAGACCCGCGTCGAGTACTCCGACGGCGTCCTGCTCGTGCGGGCACCTCGGGCGGGGGCGCTGAACTTCTCCACGAAGAAGCGGTCCGTCGATGTCACCGTCGAGCTGCCGGCCGGGTCGCGGCTGGACTGCGAGGCGTCCGTCGCGGACGTGACCGGCTCCGGTGTGCTGGGGGACTGTCGCGTCAAGACGTCGATGGGCACCATCCGGCTGGAGCGGTGCGGGTCCGCGCGGCTGCGCTCCGGGGCGGGGCCCATCACGGTCGACGATGTGGTGGGCGACGCCGACGTCCACACCGGCACCGGCGAGGTGCGGATCGGCCCGGTGGGCGGCGACGTGACGGTGCGCAACTCCAACGGTGCCACCCGGATCGGCGCGGTGTCCGGAGAGGTCCGCGTCCGCAACGCGAACGGCAGGATCGACATCGAGCGTGCGGTCGCCGGCGCCGACGTGCGGACGGCCAACGGCGGCATCCGGGTCGACGGAGTGGTTCGAGGCGCGGTGGCGCTGCGCACGGCGAACGGCGACGTCGAGGTGGGCATCGCCACCGGCACCGCGGCCTGGCTGGACGCCAACACCGGATACGGCCACGTCCACAACGCGCTCGACAGCGTCTCCGACGAACCCGGCGAGGCCGACCACAAGGTCGAGCTCCGCGTGCAGACATCCTTCGGCGACATCAGGCTGCACCGTTCCTGATCACCGCGGGCGGGGCCGGTACGGTCAGTCGGAACGACGGTAGGTGAAGATCGTGTTGTCGAAGCCCTGTCACCGGGATGGGAGTACTCATCGGAGGTCCGTGCTCGGGCCGCCGGCGGCAGCACCGTCGTAGAGGAGCAGGTTGTCGGGGCGGAGCCGGACGCCCGCCGTGAGGGTGTGGTCGACGAGGCGGCCGTCATGCATGAGGTGCCGGACCGTCCAGCCGTGTGCGAGGACCGCGACGTCGGCGATGATCCGGCGGTGGCAGCGCCACCAGACCGACTCGCTGCACAGCACGGTGGTCCGTACCTGTGCGGCGCCGGCGAGCAGGCCGTCCATCGCACTCAGGAACCGCGGGTCACGGGTGTAGCCGGCGTAGCCGCGAAAGGACACGTTGCGCCAGAGCACATCAGGGGAGTCCGGCTTCGGCCGGCGGAAGCCGCCGAGCCCTGGTTCCCAGCGATAGCCGATTCCGGCCGCCGGTAGCCACCCGGCCATGACGGCGCGGGCGACGTCGGGGTTGCGCCGACTGCCGGGCGCGCTGCGCACATCCACCACCTCTTCCACCCCCGCACCCAGCAGCAACCCGGTCAGCGTCTCCCGATCCGCCGTGCCGTGGCCGACCGTGAGCAGCTCGCCCAACTCGCGATCATGAGGACCCGAGGCCATGGCGACGTTATCGCCACCCCACGGCCAACCGACACGTCCAGCGCGCCGTGGTCAGCCTTTCGTGGCCTCCACCAGCCCGCGCAGGATCGCCATGACCGAGCAGCTCGCGCCCGCCGTGGCCGCCGCCCGCGCGGACCGCCTGTGACGCTGGCAAAAAGCGACCGGCCCCGGACAGGAGCTGTCCGGGGCCGGTTGGTTCGCAGGATGTCAGGCGTTGACGGTCTCGTGGGGCGGGGGTGTCTGGGGTGTGCTCCCGGCGGGCGGCCCGTCGTGGTCGTCGGGGGGTTCGACGGACACGCGGGGCGTGACCCTGTCCAGCCAGCGCGGGTAGAACCAGTTGGCCTTGCCGATGATGTGCATCAGCGAGGGCACCAGCATCGTGCGCAGGATGAACGCGTCCAGGAAGACCGCGGACGCCAGGCCCAGACCGAAGATCTTGATCTGTCGGCCGGGGGAGACCAGGAAGCCGAGGAAGACCGCGATCATGATGAGGGCGGCAGCGGTGATGATGCCGCCCGTCTCGGCCTGGCCCACGGTGACCGAGCGCTTGTTGTCCTTGGTGTGGACCCATTCCTCGTGCATGCGGCTCACGAGGAACACCTGGTAGTCCATGGACAGACCGAACAGGATCGCGAACAGCATCACCGGGATCCAGGCGTCGATCGGTCCGCCGGGTCCGCCGCCCAGGGCCTCCGAGCCCCAGCCGTACTGGAAGATCGCCACGAGCAGGCCGAACGAGCCGGCTGCGGCCAGCAGGTTCATCACCGCCGCCGTCAGCGGGACGACGAGGCTGCGGAAGGCGAGCAGCAGCAGGAGGAAGGACAGCCCGACGACCACCGCGATGAACACCGGCAGCTTGCGGGCGAGAACCTTGGCGAAGTCGACGTTGATCGCCGTCTCGCCGTAGGTGTAGATGTGCGTCGGCGTGCCATTGGACAGCGGCGGCAGCACGTCGGAGCGCAGGTGCCGGACCAGCGTGTAGGTCTTGTGCGACTGGGGCGACGTGGTCGTCTTGAACGAGACGAACGCGATGTCCTTGTTCAGGGGGCTCGTGACGAGACTGGACCGGTCGACGCCGGGAGTCTCGGAGATCGCCGTCGACACGCGTCGCAGGAACGCCTTGTCGGCGGCGCCGGGCCCGCTCACGACGGCTTCGAGGGCCGAGTTGTAGCCGACGCCGAAGTCCGACTTGATCAGGTCGTAGCCGACCCGGGTGGTGGAGCTCTTCGGGTCGCTGCCCTGGTCGCTGGCGCCGAGCTGGATCGAGAAGAACGGGACCGCGAGCGCGACCATCACCGCTGCGGCGATGACACCGACGACCAGGCGGTTCTTGGCGACGAACTCCGACCAGCGGGCCCAGAACCCGACCTGCTGGTCGGTGAGGTAGTCGCCGGCGCGTACGGCCGCGCGGTGCTTGCGGGTGAGCACCTTGAGCCCGAACAGGCTCAGCAGGGCGGGCAGCAGGGTCAGCGACGCGGCCATGGTGAATCCGACCGCGAGCGCGGTCGCCACCGCCATGCCGTTGAAGAAGCTCACGCCGAGCGCGATCAGGCCGAGGATGGCGATGCACACGGTGGTACCGGCGAACAGCACGGCCCGGCCCGAGGTGTTGATGGCCGACACGATCGACTCGGACACCGGCATGCCGCGGCGCAGGTTGCGGCGATGCCGGGTCACGATGAACAGCGCGTAGTCGACGCCGACACCGATGACCATGAGTTCGGCCAGATAGGGCGTGATGTTCGAGACGTTGATCGCGTGGGTGAGGATGTAGATCACCCCCAGGCCGCCGACGAGCGCGACGACCGCGCTGGCCAGCGGCAGCACCGTGGCAGCCACCGTCCGGAACACGAGAGCCAGAATGATCAACGCGGCGGCGAAGCCGATGAACACCGATCCGCCGGAGCCCTGGCTCTGCCCGATGCCGGCGAAGGCGTTACCGGTGAACTCGACCTGCAGCGACGGGCTGTCCAGACCCTTCAGCGAGTCGTAGACGTTGTCGAACAGCTTCGCGTCGTAGTGGTTGTTCTCCCACGTGATCACGGCGAGGGCGGTGGTCGACCCGCGCGCGGAATTCAGCAGCTGGGGGTTTCCGGCCTTGGCGGCGGCGCCTCGGGAGCAGTCGATGGACTGCCACGGCGTGGAGATCAGCGCCACGTGGTCGCCCGAGGTGCAGAGCTTGGCCAGGGCCGGCTGGAGCTGCGCCGGCGCGGCGGTGAACGCCCCGGACTTGTTCTTCAGGACGACGGTGCCGGCGGCGCCGTTCTGGTTGTCCATGCCGGCCGCGGTGAGCAGCTTGGCGACGGTCGCGCTCTCGGTGTGCGGCAGGCTGAACGTGTCCTTGTACGCCGCCCCGCCCATCGCTCCGGCGATGCCCTGAGCACCGACGATCACGACGAGCCAGCCGACGATGACGAGCCATCGTCGGCGGATGGCGAACTGGGCAATGGTCTTCATGAACTCTCCTGATCGGAGCCTTGCGCCACGCGGGCTTCCGGGTGGCGAGTACGCGGTCAGGCAAACGCGCCGCGCAGATACGCTGATCGTCCCGTGGTGATCCCTAGAGGGGAACGGGGTACCCCCAGGTCTGGTCACTGGCAAGCATATGGGTAGCCCTCAGGCAGACTGGCCACTGGCCAACGAACCAGGTCAATCTGGTTGTTCACGCAATGGATTCCCATCTCCTCTCGCGGAATTGATCAGCTATGTGCGCCGCGCGACTCGATCTGGCCGGCCTGACGTTCTGACGTGCACGCTCACCGAGGAGCTGGGTGCCATGACCCTATCAGGGTTGCGAACGCATGTTCGACGCGCCCGGGGCGGTGTCCTGTCGTCCATCCGACATCGCCCACCATCCGACATCGCCCACCCTCCGAGCTCGGGCAACGGCCGGATGAGGGCCATGCGGACCGCGGTCACGTGCGAAGGGTCCGGCCGCCGGATTCGAGAGTCCGTCACACTCTGTAGTGATGCGCCAGGCTGGACGGCTATGGCGGCAGAGGAACGGGCGTGCCCGCGTCCCCCCCTGCTCGATCGATGTGTCTCCAGGCCGGACGGTCCCGCGGGTCCTCGGAATCCTGGCCGCAGGGCGACACATTGATCCTGTGCGGAATCGACCTCAGCCCTGCGCGCGGGGGCCACCGCCCGGGCGGAGATCGCCCCCGCCCCGGCGGTGTCCGCGGACTTCTCCGGCTGACCCGGTACCCACGGACCCGGGGAGGGCCGTTGCCGCGGATGGTTAGGCAGATTTCGCAGAACGACACATGTAGCCCTCAGCCCTGCAACACCCGCCAGCGACCTCACGCGCGGCGACCCGACACCGAGAATCACTGATCATCTCTGGTGTCGGCGCCGACCGTAACGCCGAGGATGGGGCGAACTTCCCGTGGGTGGGAAGCGCCTGCGGGGGATGGTGGGCTTTGTGTCGCGAACTCCACGTTTCCTGTCGGGTTTGTCCCCATGTTCGCGACACGGGCCGCCGTGATGTTGCCGGGACGCTGTCACGACCAGCCGCACCGGCAGCCGTGAGGATCACAACTCGAGACGCGATCTGCTGGTGCTGGTGCTGGCATCGGTGCGGTGGGGCTCAGCGGGCGAGGCCCGCCAGGTCGGTGTGCATCTCCCAGACGAGGATTTCCGCCGGACCAGCGGCGCTGGCGGTGAGGCGCTGCCCGCCCGTCGCCGTGAAGCGGACCGCGTCACCGGTCTGCAGCGGGCCCGAGCCCTCCAGCGTCACCTCGCCCTGCGCGACGAAGAGGTGCAGGTAGGGGGCCTCGGGCAGGTCCACAGCGCTGCCGGGGGTCAGCCGGGCGGCGTGCAGTGCGGCGTGCCGGTTGCGGATCCGGATCGCGCTCTGCCCGTCGTGGCGTGCCATCCCGGAGGCCACTGGCACCAGGCCGCCGCGTAGCAGCTCGTCGGTGATCTCCAGCTGCTCGTAACCAGGGTCGATGCCCTCGGTATCCGGCGCGACCCACATCTGGACGAAATGCACCGGCTCGTCGTGCGGTTCGCCGCCGAGCCGCCACGAGTCGTTCTTCTCCGAATGCAGGATGCCGCGCCCGGCGCTCATCCGCTGGGCGAGACCCGGGTACAGGACACCCGCGTTGCCGACGGAGTCCTGGTGGACGAGCGAACCGCCGAGTACCCAGGTGACGATCTCCATGTCCCGGTGCGGATGGGTCTCGAAACCGGTCCCGGGCGCGACGGTGTCGTCGTTGCTGACCAGCAGCAGCCCGTGGTGGGTGTTCGCCGGGTCGTAGTGCCGCCCGAACGAGAACGAGTGGTGGGAGTCGAGCCACCCGATCCGGGTTGCGGCGCGGGAGTCGGCTCGGCGGACGTCCACCTTCGCCTGCGTGGTGCGCGTCATGACGATCCCTTCTGCGGTCGGGTGCACCCGCCAGCCGCGGATGCTTGCACGGACAACTAATGCCCCGGCTGCTCTCTTCCCGGCTCCGGCGCCGGTCCCGCGGGACCGGGGTTCCTCGCCGCTATGGCGATGATCGGCGCTCAGCGGCCTACGGACAGCGGGAGCGGACCGGCCGCAGCGCGCTCGTCGTAATGGGTGCGGGCGGCGATGATCTGGGGGGCGTGGACGACCGCCCATTCGCCGACGGCGTCGGTGAGGGTGCCGACGTCGAGCCCGAGCTCGGTCAGCGCGTACTCGACGCGGGGTGGGACCGTCGGGTAGACGGTGCGCGACACGAGGCCGTCGCGTTCCAGGTTCCGCAGCGTCTGCGTGAGCATCTTCTGGGTGATGTCGCCGAGCAGTCGGCGCAGGTCGTTGAAGCGCATCGGCCCGCCGGAGCGGCGCAGGGCGGACAGCACGTACAGCGCCCACTTGTTGGCCAGGACCTCCAGCACGGTCCGCGAGGCGCAGCCATTGCGGAATCGGGCGCGCCACCTCTCGGTCTCCTCGTCATATCCAGTACCCATGAGGTACCTGGATATCAGAAAGGTGCCTACTTTACGGCGGGTACTGGCGGACGGAATCGTCGTGCCATGCGCGCGATCAGCCAGACCGCCTTCGGCGGTCCCGACGTTCTCCGTCTCATCGAGGCCGATCCACCCGTCCCGGGCCCGGGAGAGGTGCAGATCAAGGTGAGCGCGGCCGGGGTCAATCCCGCCGACTGGAAGGCACGGGCCGGTCTGCTCGACCTTCCCATGGCCCACCCCTTCATCCTCGGCCTCGACCTTGCCGGGGTGGTGACCGCGACCGGCGCCGACGTCACCCGGTTCTCGACCGCAGACCGCGTGTACGGGTTCACCGCTCCGCCGCGCGGCTCCTATGCCGAGCTCGCCGTGGCCCGGCAGGAGGCGCTCGCACCGGCCGGCGAGCTGGATCCGCTGGTCGCCGCCGCGCTGCCGATCGCCGGGCTCACCGCCTGGCAGCCACTGGTCCGGGTGGGGGCGGTGCGGCCGGGCCAGCGGATTCTCGTGCACGCCGCGGCCGGCGGCGTCGGTCACCTCGCCGTGCAGATCGCGAAGCAGCGAGGCGCCTACGTGATCGGCACCGCCCGGCCCGACAAGCACGAGTTCCTGCGGGCGCTCGGCGCCGACGAGCTGATCGACTACACCCGGGTCGACTTCGCGGCGGTGCTGAGCGACGTCGACATGGTGATCGACCCGATGGCCGAGGACTACGGCCCGCGCTCTCTGGACGTCCTGGCTCCGACCGGCGTGCTCGTCGACGTGCGTGGCAGGGGACCCGACCGCACCGAGGTCCGCACGCTCGCCGCCCGCCGCGGGCTGCGCTACGTCCGGTTCGGGGTCGAGCGCTCGGGCGACGACCTGCGGCAGCTCACCGACCTGGTGACGCGCGGTGCCCTGCGGGTGGAGATCACCCGGACCCTGCCACTCGCCGAGGCCGCCCGGGCGCACGAACTCCTCGAGACGGGTCGCGTCCGCGGGAAGATCGTGCTGTGTGGGTGGTAGGCGAGGCCGGCGGCTCAGCCGTTGCGGGCGAGAGCTGGCCCGGTGGCGCGGTTCAGCAACGTCAACGTCGAGGCGACGACCGTCAGGGAGGCGACGAGCCCGGCCGCGACGAGCAGCCAGTAGTCCGCGGGTGGTGGTTGCAGCGTCTCGTCGAGCTGGGAGTGCAGGAACAGCCCGGCGGTCAGAAAGCCGGTCACGACCGAGACGAGGGCGAGCACCACCAGCGGCACCGCGTTCTCGAACAGGACGACGCGGCGCAGCAGCCCCATCGGCGCCCCGGCCAGGCGCAGCAGACTGAAGGGCCGCCCGCGTTCGGCCAGGCCGGCGACCGCGCTGACCGCCAGGCCGCAGCCTGCGATCGGGAGGCTGACGAGGGCGACGATCTCGGCCAGTCGCTGGTAGGAGGCGTTGCGCTGCTGGTCCCGGTCCACCTCCTCGGCGATGGTGATGGGGATCGTGTGCTGCGGGTTGGCGCGCCGCAGCGCGGTGCGGGCGCGTTCGAGGGCGGCCGGGCCATCGGTCGTCACGGCGAGTGACTGGACGGGGAGCCGGGCGAGCCGGGCGGCGGAGACGGGAGCCGCCGGCCACTGCCGGTCGTGGGCAGTGCCCGGAGACCAGCCGGCATCGCCGATCGTGACAGTCGGCGTGCCGGCCGGGCAGCGGCCGAGCGCCGGGGTCGTCGCCAGCTCGGCGCAGGACACCGCGCCGATCGCCGGATGGTCGGAGCTGTCGGGGGAGATCGTGTGGATCACCGTGACGCCACGCACGCCGTGGATCGCCCGCAGCTGGGCGGGCAGCGAGGCCGGAATCGACGCGACATCGCGCGGGCCGTCCGGTGTGAACGTGGTGTAGCGATCGATCAGGGTGCCGCGTTGGTCCGGGCCCCGGTGCGCGAGGGGACGGCCGCGGCCGCCGGAGCCGTACGCGTTGATCGTCGTGATGATCCCGACGGCGACGCTGGTGACGAACAGGGCAAGGACGAGCCCGCTGATCGCGCGGAAGCCGGCCCGGGGGTTGTCGGCCAGTCGCCGGGCCCCGATGAGCACACCGGGGCGGCTTGTCCGCGCGGCCAGCAGGCGCGCCGTCACCGAGGTCAGCCACGGCCCGACGACGACGAGCCCGACCATGGTCAGCAGGATGCCGGTCAGGTACGCCTCGACCTGACCGCCCGTGCTGGCCGGCCGTCCGGCGTGGACGAACCAGGCCAGTTCACCGAGGCCTGCCAGCAGCGGGAGGGCGCGCCAGGCTCGCGGCGCCGGCGGGGTGACCCGGCGGGTGACCCCGAGCGGCGAAATGATCACACGGCGCAGGGTGAGCCAGGCCGCGAGGACGGCCACCGTCGGCACGCCGACCGCGGTCAGCGCGATGTCCATTGCGCCGAGCGACAGGTCGGCGGAGAAGAACCGGTCGCCGGTGAGGTTGATCCCTGCCACCGCTGGCCGGGCCAGCGGAAACAGCGCGAAGCCGGCCGCGGTGCCGGCCACAGCGGCGACGCCCGACTCCACCGCGGAGATCACCGAGATCTGCCGTGGGGTCGCGCCGACCAGGCGCATCGAGGCGAAGCGCTGTTCGCGGCGCGCGGCGGACAGCCTGGTCGCCGTACCGATGAAGATCGTGATCGGGAACAGCAGGGCGGCCGTCACCACGGACAGGATCAGCGCGATGCCGTTCGCGTTGATGCCGATGTCGACGCAGTCGCCCTGGCAGCCGCTGGGCGAGGTCGTGCTGATCCGGGTGACGAGCTCGGCGCCCGGCGCCTGCGCCAGGTCGCCGACCTGCCGGCCGATCACGATGATCAGGGAGTCCGGCGAGGGCAGCGCGTCCGCGCCGATCAGGCCGACCTGCCGGGCCGGGTAGCGGGCCCCGAGCTGGTCACCGGGGGTCGAGCGCAGCAGCGTGCTCATCGCCGGCGACGCGTAGAACTGTCCCGGCCCAGGTAGGCGTGAGATGCCGGGCGGTAGCGGTGCGTGCGGCCCGGTTGCGGCCAGGTCGACGCGGCCGATGACGTGGCCGTCGAACCGGTCGGAGCTCAGCCGCCACCAGAGCGGGTCCGTCGCTGAGCCGGCCGGCGCTCCGACTGCCACCCCGATCCTTCCGGCCATCCCGACTCCACCGGCCGAGTCGGTGCCGGCGCTGGTGCCGACGCCCGTCTCGAGCCAGGCGTAGCGGTCGTTCTGCGCGGAGACGGCGTTGAGGCCGGCGAGGGCGAACAGCAGCAGGCCGACGCCCAGCGCGACGCCGGCCGCGATGAGGACCAGGCGGATGATCGCCTCCCGGCCGCCGCCGAGGGCGAGCCGCAGCCCGAGGCGGATCATGACGGGGCCGGCGCTGGTTGCAGCGCGCTGACCCTGCCGTCGCGAACGACGACCTCACGGTCGGCGTAGGCGGCGACGCGCGGCTCGTGGGTGACGAGGATGACCGTCGTGCCCTGCTGCCGGGCAGCGGTGACCAGCAGGTTCATCACTGTCTCGCCAGACAGCGAGTCCAGCGCGCCCGTCGGCTCGTCGGTGAAGAGCACCTCGGGCTCGGCGACCAGGCCGCGAGCCAGCGCGACCCGCTGGGCTTGGCCGCCCGACAGTTCGCCCGAGCGGCGCGTGCGCGTTTCCTCGATCCCCAGCCGGTCGAACCACGGCCGCGCGCGGGCCAGCGCCCGGGCCCGCGCGACCCCGCCGAGCAGCAGAGGCAGCGCCACGTTCTCCTCGGCGGACAGTTCCGGGACGAGCTGACCGAACTGGAACACGAAGCCGAAGCGGTCACGCCGCACGGCGCTGCGCTCGGTCTCGGGCATCGTGTCCAGGCGGCGGCCGGCGAAGTGGATCTCGCCGGAGTCAGGTGCGAGAATACCGGCGAGGCAGTGCAGCAACGTCGACTTGCCCGAGCCGCTCGGCCCCATGATCGCCAGGATCTCGCCTGGTAGGACCGACAGGCTCGCGCCGCGCAGCGCCGGCGTCGGCCCGAACGACAGGGTGACGTCGCGTGCCTCCAGTAGTGGGGCCGCCCGGCTCGGTTCCGCTGTCATGATCGCACCACCTCGGCGAGCGCGTCGAGGCGGGCCGTCGTCATCTCGATCCACCGCAGGTCGGCCTCCAGGTGGAACAGGCCGTGGTCGGCGAGCATCGCGTCGACGAGCCCGCCGGTCCGCTTCAGCTCCGTCAGCTCGCGCATCCGGCGCAGATGGGCGGCCCGCTGGGCATCCAGGTAGCCCTCGGCGGGGCGGCCTGACATCAGCGCCAACACGACCTTGACGAACAACACCGTCTGCAGGTGCGGCTCCGCCGCGACCGGCTCGCGCAGCCAGGCCTCCAGGTCGGTGACCCCCTGACCGGTGATGACGTAGCGCTTGCGGTCCGGGCCGTCGCCTGGCTCCGCATCGCCGACGGTGACCTTCCCGTCCCGCGCCAGGCGGCCGAGGGTCGAGTAGACCTGCCCGAATGGCAGCGGGCGGCCCCGGCCGAAGAACGCGTCGTAGTCGCGCTTGAGGTCGTAGCCGTGGCTCGGTTCTCGTTCGAGCAGGCCGAGCAGTGCCATGGGAACCGTCATATCTGAGTGTCTACACTCGGTGTATACCTCGGGTCAATACTCCGGATCGGCGTGCACGGCACAGTCGAGGTACCGGCGCTCGGAAGGCAGCAAACCGTCGTGAGCGGGACGGAACTGATCGGCGGGCACGCGCGCCGCCCCGTCACGATCGCGGACCGCGCGTCGGACCGGCCCGCCTCGTCGCGTCAGTCCAGGCAGAACTCGTTGCCTTCGGGGTCGGCCATCACGATGTGGCCGGCGTGCGGGGGAGCGGGTTCGTGCCGCCGCAGGCGGGTGGCGCCGAGGGCGACGAGCCGCCGGGCCTCCCGTTCGAGAGCCGCCATGCGCGCGTCGCCGTCGAGACCGGGCGCGGCACGGACGTCGAGGTGCACGCGGTTCTTGGCCTGCTTGCCCTCCGGGACCCGCTGGAAGAACAGCCGCGGGCGGGAACCGGTGGGGTCGATGATCGCCGAGGCGTCGCCGCGGCGCTCGGGTGGCACGCCCATCGCGTCCAGGGCCTCGTCCCAGGAGGGGAAACCGGCGGGCGGGTCCTGCGGGCGGTAGCCGAGCGCCTCGGCCCAGAAGGCGGCCAGCCGGGCGGGGTCGCCACTGTCGAAGGTGATCTGGATGTCGCGGCTCATGCGTCTCCTGTCGGTCGTCGGCGGCTGTCGTCAGTCGTCAATGTCGAGATTGGTGAACGTGACCTGGCGGAACGCGGCGAGGCGCCCGGACCTCCTTGACGGGGGAATCGAGGAACTCGGCCACCTGTTTGGGGGCCGCAGGCCCGAGCAGCGAGCTCGTCGCCGGACAGGTCCGCGACGTTGACCCCGCGGACGGCCAGAGCCCACAGTCCGCCGTCCGGCCCGGTGTCCTGCACGCCGAAGTCCAGGGCCGCCGCGTCGGCCAGGGCCGTGGCCGCGCCGTCGAGCTGCTGCGCGCGCACCCGGTAGGCGAGCACGTCTGTTCGGGTGACCGCCTGGGCGGCAGTCCCACCACCTGCACGTTCTGTCGTCCCCCGCGCCAGCGCCGCGGCACCGCCGTCACCCATGCACACCACGGTAGACGCGTCCTCCGACATCTTTTTCGCGTGACGGTCGAAACCTCGGGAAGGTGGCGCGAAAACGGAGTTCCGTGGGCTTGGCGAGGTCGACCTGAGAAGGTTCTGGACCTGGCTCGGCGCGCGAGAACTTCCTGGTGGTGGGGCATTGTCCGGATCGCGAGGAGTATGGTTTGGATATCCTTCGCCCTGTTGTTCGCGGCGTGGCGAAAAACTTGGTCTGCGCGAGCCGGGAACCCGCTGATGCTCGGCGTATGCGGTGATATGGCGATCAGCCCAGCAGGAACGGTCGTGTGACGCCGAGCGGGTTCGCGGGACGGAACCTGCGAGCCGCGCCGTCCTCAGGTCATGGACGGCGCTCACACCGAAGGAGCCCGGGTATGTCGATCAGAATCGCGACCCCCGCGCGGTCGCCGCTGTTCTGCGACGTGGCGCTCGCCGCGCGCATCGAGGGGGCCGAGGCGGGGCTCATCGCAGGCTGGAGCACGACCGCCGGGCGGCGCCTCGGCGACGCGGCGGGATTCGTCCGGCCGATCGCCGGGGGCGTGGCGAGCTTCGCCGAGGCGGACTCGCCGCTCAACAAGGTCGCCGGGCTCGGCTTCGACGGCGTGCCGAGCACCTCCGAGCTGGACGAGGTCGAGAACGCCTTCGCAGCCCGAGGCGCGGCCGTGCAGGTCGAGCTCGCCCACCTGGTCGAGGAGCCGATCGGCGCCCTGCTGACCGAACGCGGCTACCGGCTCGTCTCGTTCGAGAACGTGCTGGGTCTCGCCCTCGCCGCCGCCGGCGAGCCGCGCCGCGCTGCCCTCGAGGGGGTGGAGGTCCGTCCCAGCGGGGCCGGCGAGCTCGACCACTGGGTCGAGGTGGTGGCCGACGCGGTCGCCATCCAGGACACGCAGGGGGTTCCCTCGTATGAGGAGTTCCCCCGCGAGGTGATCGTGAACGCCATGCGTGACCTGGCCGGGGCGAGCGGGCTCGTGCGCTACGCGGCGCTGCGCGACGGGGTGCTCGCGGGCGGCGCCAGCATGCGGATGTCGGCGGGCGTCGCGCAGTTCACCGGGGCGGCGACCGCGCAGGCGCATCGCCGCCGGGGCATCCAGTCCGCGCTGCTCACCGCCCGGCTCGCCGACGCCGCGGCGGCCGGCTGCGACATCGCCGTCGTCACCACCCAGCCGGGCTCGCGCTCGCAGCACAACGTGCAGCGCTCCGGCTTCGACCTGCTCTACACCCGCGCCATCCTGGTGAAGGAGTTCTGATGCCCGGACAGCGGACGACCCAGGTGTCCGACGTGCGCATCGAGACGTACACCGGGCCCCGGCGTGAGCTGCGCGCCCTGTTCGAGCTGGCCGAGGACTCCCCGGCCGAGCTCGACGGCTACCTCGCGCTCGGCCGGGTCCTGGTGGCGCGGCTGGACGGGCACGTCGTGGGCCACCTGCAGGTGGTGCCGACGGAGCGGCCGGGCGAGGCGGAGCTCAAGAACATGGCGGTGCTCCCGCGGTTGCAGGGGCGAGGCATCGGCCGTGCGCTGGTCGCGTCACTGGTCGAGCTGCTGGCGGCCGAGCGGGTGACGACGCTGCTGGTCGCCACCGCGGCCGCCGGCCTCGACAACCTGCGCTTCTACCAGCGGTGCGGGTTCCGGATGCGCTCCATCGAGCGCGACGCGTTCACCGAGGCCACCGGCTACCCGCCGGGCGTCGTCATCGACGGCATCGAACTGCGGGACCGGGTCTGGTTCGACCGTGCCATACCGGCCCGCCGTCCTGGCCCACCGTCCCCCGGGCCGGACGGCGCGCAGGGCGGCGGCGGCCAGCACGAGGAGCGCGGCGACGGCGTAGGCGCCGACGCGTAGCGTCCAGGCGTCGCCGGGCACGTCGGTGAACAGGGAGATGTACAGGACGTGGGCGGCCGCGGCGACGGCGAGCCACTCCGGCCGCCCGGCGGCGACGGCGAGCACCGCCAGCAGGACGCCGTACCAGGGCTGGGCGGGCGTGGCCGTCAGGAACGCGGCGCCGACGAGCCACAGCGCGGCGCGCGCCGCCGGCACCCGGGCCGGGTCGGCGCGCCGGGCCGCGACGGCGACCGCGGCGAGCACTCCGGCCGCCGCGGCCTTCGCCGCCGAGCCGTGCAGGCCCAGGCCGGCGAGCAGGAGGAACCGACTGCCCTGGTCGTAGCCCTCGACATGCAGGTACTGCGGGAGGAAGCCGAGCACGCCCGTCTCCACCGCCAGCACGTGCGGCAGATAGGCCAGCGCGACGACCGCGACGGCCGCGCCCACCAGTTCGATCCGCTCACGCCGGCCCGCCCGTCCCCGGCCGACCATCGCGGGCAGCAGTAGCGCCGGGTAGAGCTTGACCGCCACCGCCGCCCCGAGCAGCGCCCCGGCGAGCCACGCCCGCCGCCGGCCCGCCGAGTCCATCGCCGGCGTGGTCAGCAGCGCGAGGGCGCCGAGGGCGAACAGGGCGCCGAGAACGTCCACGTGCGCGTCGGCGGCGACGTCCAGGCCGGCGAGGGGGGTCAGGGCGTAGAAGGCGGCGTGGCGCGGGTCGCCGCCGCGGGCCGTCAGCATCCGCATGAGCAGGCAGACGACCCCCAGCGAGCACAGCGAGGCGTAGAGCTGCAGCCGGTGCTCGCGTGGCGGGCCGGGCAGCAGGTGGACGGCGGTGAAGTAGGCCTGCGCCACCGGCGGGTAGATGGTGTGGGCGCGCGGATAGTTCAGCCGGGTGCAGTGCGGGCGCGGATGGTCGGCGGTGCAGCCCGCCGAGTCCGGGAACAGCCAGTCGTCCCGGACGCGCGCCAGCGCGGGGTCGAGCGGGCCGTGGCGGTAGGGGTCGATGCCGGCGGCCTGCACCCTGCCGTCCCAGGCGTAGCGGTAGAGGTCGTCGGACAGCCGCGGGCCGCCGGTGAGGGCGACGCCCTGGATCGCCACGGTCGCCCCGAGTAGGAGGACGACGGCCAGCCGCCGGGGTGCGGCGAGCAGCAGCAGGACGGCCGTGACCAGGCCGAGCAGCCACCACAGCAGGACCAGGTACAGCAACGCGGGCCTGCTGACCAGGTAGCCGGGCTGGTGTTGGATCATCACCTGGGTGGTGACCAGCCCCGCCAGCCCGGCCGCGGCGCCGACCAGAGCGGCGCGCCGCGCGCGTGACCCGAGCCGCGCGGGTGGCCGCTGTGACCACTGTGGCCGCCGTGGCCGTTCCGCCCGCTGGTCGCGGGGCGCGGGCGGGCCGCTCTGGTCGGCGAGGGTGACAGCGCTCGGCATGCACCCACACTGGCGGCTGTCCCGGTCGCGACCGCCACGGCGCGGGCCGGTTTCTCCGTTCCGTAAGGCTTCGCGGCGCCCTGAGATCGCTCCGCCCGACCTACGGTGCCTGGGTGCGCGTGCTCCCCGAACGACTCCCACGACCACCCGCGATCCCGCGGCGCGGCCCGCTGCGCGAGGACGCCTTCCCCAGCCGGCTGCATGACCCGCGGATGGCCGCGCTGCTCGGGATCTGGCTCGGGGTCGCGTTCGGGGTGTGCTTCCTGACCGGGCTGGTCTCGCACTTCATGCAGCATCCGCCGTCGTGGCTGGACTGGCCGGCCCGGCCGGTGTGGCTGTACCGGCTGACGCAGGGCCTGCATGTGGCCACGGGGCTGGCGAGCATTCCGCTGCTGTTGGCGAAGCTGTGGACGGTGTATCCGCGGCTGTGGGAATGGCCGCCGGTGCGCTCGGTGGCGCACGCGCTGGAGCGGCTGACGATCGTCCCGCTCGTCGCGGGCGCCCTCTTCCAGCTCGCGACGGGCGTGGCCAACATCGCCCAGTGGTACCGCTTCCGTTTTTTCTTCACGGTCACCCACTACTGGGTCGCCTGGATCACGATCGGCGCGCTGCTGCTGCATATCGCCGCGAAGGTCACGGTCGTGCGGGCGAACGTCGGGCGTGGCCGGGCCGGCCGCGCGCGCGACGCCGGCGGTCCGGGATCCGATCAGGCCGAACCCGAACCCGAACCCGAGCCCGAACCCGAGCCCGAGCCCGAACCCGAGCCCGAACCCGAACCCGAGCCCGAACCCGAGCCCGGGCCCGAGCCCAAGCCCAAGCCCAAGCCCGACGGTCCCGGTTCGGACGGGCCGAGAACCGGTGAGCCCACCGGCGACGCGGTCGATATTGATCCGCGCGCCGCACCGGATCCGGCGGGGACCGGACTGTCGCGGCGCGGACTCGGGATCGCCGTCGGCGCCGCGGCCGGCGTGATCACCGTGACGAGCGCCGGTCAGTTCGTGCCCGGCCTCGCCTCGCTGGACCTGCTCGGCCCGCGGCGGCCGGATGTCGGGCCGCAGGGTCTGCCGGTCAACAGGACCGCGGCCGCCGCGCGGGTCCGCACGCTCGCCCGCGACCCCGGCTACCGGCTGGAGGTCGTCGGCCCCCGCCCGTACACGCTGAGCCTGGTCGAGCTGCGGGCCTTCGGCCAGCACATCTCGACCCTGCCGATCACCTGTGTGGAGGGCTGGTCGGCGGACGCCACCTGGCACGGCCCCCGGCTGCGGGACCTGCTCGACGCCGCGGGCATCCCGGCGGGCGCGACGGTGCGGGTCGAGTCGCTGGAGAGCCGCGGTGGCTACCGCGCCAGCGAGGTGCGACCGCCGCATGCCCGCGACCCGCTGACGCTGCTCGCCACCGGCCTGGACGGGGCCGACCTCAACCTCGACCACGGCTATCCAGCTCGGCTCATCGCCCCGAATCGGCCCGGAGTCCTGCAGACCAAGTGGGTGCACCGGGTGGTGATGCTGTGAAGCGCAGCGGCGTGCGGCCGACCGTCGGCGCCGTCGTGCGCGGCCTGGTGGCCGTCGCCGGACTGGCGGTGCTCGGGTACGGCGTACACGGCCTGCTGGGCATGCCCCATGCGACGCACCCGCCGCAGGCGGCCCGGTGGCTGATCGGTGGCCTGCTGCTCCACGACCTGGTTGCCTTCCCGGTCACGGCCGCGGTGGGGTTCGTGCTCACCCGGCTGGTGCGCGCGCCGTACCGGGCGGTGGTGCAGGGGACGCTGCTGGCCAGCGTGTCCGTCGCGCTGGCGAGCCTGCCGCTGTGGCGCGGCTACGGCGGCGCGCCGGACAACCCGTCGGTCGATCCGCTGCCCTACGGGAGGAACCTGGCGATCGTCCTCGGCGCCGTGTGGGCGGTCGCCGCAGCCCTGATCGCGATGCGCGCGCTGCGGGCACGGCGCGGGCGCAGGGCCGCACCGGACGGGTCCTGATCCGGCGCGGACCGCGCGGGCGCGGCGCGGACCGCGCGGGGCCGGCGGTGTGCGGCGCGGGCCGACGGCGCGGACGGCGGGGACGGCTGGCGGGGTCCGCGCTGGGCGTGGGCCGGGCGCGGACCCCGAGGGGCGCCGATCAGTGGGCGTTCATGGCCGGCGCAGCGTCGCGAATCGCCTGCCGCCGCCGCGCCAGGTCTCCGTGACGGCCAGTCCGGCGACCGTGGCGGACGGTCCGATGTCGTCGGGACCGACGAACGCCCACGGGAACGTGCCGGACACCCGTCCGTCCGGCCCCTCCAGGCGTACCAGCGTTGCGGCGGACGACGGCCGCGGCCGGGCTCGCAGCTCGACGAGTACCTGACCGGCCGGACCGAGCAGCGCGGCGGCACGGGCGAGCAGCCGTCCGGGGTCGCCGCCGATGCCGATGTTGCCGTCGGCCAGCACGAGCGTCGACCATCGGCCCTCCGCGGGCAGCGGGCCGAAGACGTCGCGGCACAGCGCGGCGGCACCGGCCTGGCGGGCGAGCCGCACCGCGAACGGCGCCACGTCGATGCCGAGCGTGGGCACGCCGCGCCCGGCGAGGGCCGCGGCCAGCCGGCCGGGGCCGCAGCCGATGTCCAGGGTGGGGCCGACGCAGCGCCGCAGCAGGGACGCGTCGCCGGCGGCCAGCCCGCCGCGCCAGGTCGGCACCGGCAGCAGTTCCCGCCGGCCGTCGGGGTGGCGTACCCACAGCCGTCCGTCGGCCGAGCGCAGCGCCGCCTCGTAGAGCGACGTCGGTGAACCGTCCTGCGCACCGGGCCGCGTCCGCTGCGTGGCGTGCCCGGCAGGTGTCGCCACGGTGGTCAACGGCTGGCCAGCGTGGTGGTCCGCCCGGCGGCCGGTGCGGCGCCGGCGGTGGGTGCGGCGCCGGTTCGGATCGCCCGCACGGTGGCGGCGAAGCGGCCGTGCGGGGCGAGCCGGGTGACGGCGTCCGCGTCCGCGGCGGTGTCGACGTCGCGCAGCGTGGGGAGCGTCGCGATGCGCAGGGCGGCCTGGTCCAGGCGGTCCCGCTGCCGGCGCCCGGTGTCCGGCCGGGAGGTGGCGACCCCGCGCAGCAGGCCGCCGTCGGGGCGCCGCAGGCCGAGCGCCCACCACCCGCCGTCGGCGGCCGGGCCGAACACGGCGTCGTGCCGGGTCAGCAGGTCGCAGGCCTTGGCGAGCAGGGCCGGGCTCACCTGCGGGGTGTCCATCCCGATCAGCAGCGCCGGGCCGGTGACGGCGTCGAAGGCGGCGGCGAGCCGGGCGTCGAACGGTCCCGTGGCCTGCGGGAGCATGTCGATCGGCGCGCGCAGCCACGGGCCGGCGGCGCCGTCGAGGACGAGGACGGCCCGGACCGGTCCGACGCCGGGATGGTCGGGGAGGCCGCGCACGGCGGTCAGGGTGTCGGCGATGGCCGCCTCGGCCACGGCCGCCGCCTGGACCGGGGTGAACGGCGGGGTCAGCCGGGTCTTGACCCGGCCGGGGACGGGCTCCTTGGCCATCACCAGCACCGTCACCGCAGCCGTCACCGCAGCCGCAGCCGAGGTCGAGGCCGAGGCCGAAGCCGCCGGCCCGCTCATCGCAGGCTCGCGAGGGCGGCCGTCATGTCCCGGACCGTGCGCGCCGTCCCGAGCGGCGTGCCCGTCACCTTCGACCGGCCGACGCGGGGGTGGTAGTCGACGTCGGTCTCGACGATGCGCCAGCCGGCCTGCGCGGCGCGCAGCAGCAGCTCCAGGGGATAGCCGAAGCGCTGGTCGGTGACCGGCAGGCCCAGCAGGTCGGCGCGGCGGGCGGCCCGCATCGGACCGAGGTCGTGCACCCGCACGCCGCGCCGGCGCAGCCGCCGGGCGACGACCGCGTTGCCGAGCCGGGCGTGCGGCGGCCAGGCCCGCGGGGAGGTGGGGCGGCGACGGCCGAGAACGAGATCGGCGCGCCCGGCCGTGAGCTGGGCGACGAGGTCGGGCAGCTGGGCCGGGTCCAGCGAGGCGTCGGCGTCGCAGACGCAGACCACGTCCGCGTCCGCGGCGAGCAGTCCGGCGTGCACGGCCGAGCCGTAGCCGCGGCGCGGCACGTCGACGACGACGGCGCCGCGCTCGCGGGCGATGCGCGCCGAGCCGTCGCGGGAGCCGTTGTCGGCGACGACGGCCCGGTAGCCGGGCGGCATCCGATCGAGGACCCAGGGCAGCGCCTCGGCCTCGTCCAGGCAGGGGAGCACGACGTCGACCGACGGCGGCTCCTGGTGACCATGCGTGATCATGATCGGGACTCTAGTGACGGCCGGGTGCCACCGACCCTTACCAAACAAGGAAATCCGCTGGTGGAGGGACGTTCTCGTGGCGGCTTCGGCGGAGGTTCTTACGAACCGGTGACGGGGGGCTTCGGCGTCGTCCGGGCGGCCCCACGGCGCTTTAGGGTGGCGGCGTGGCCCGTGTCCTCGTGGTCGACGACGACGCCACTGTGGCCGAGGTCGTCGACAGATACCTGCGCAACGCCGGATTCGACGTCGACCGGGCCGGGGACGGGCCGGCGGCGCTGCGCATCGCCGAGATGACCGCCCCGGACCTGGTCGTCCTGGACCTCATGCTGCCCGGGCTCGACGGGATCGAGGTCTGCCGGCGGCTGCGCGCGCGGGGTCCCGTTCCGGTGATCATGCTGACGGCGCGCGGCGAGGAGGACGATCGCATCGCCGGGCTGGAGTGTGGCGCGGACGACTATGTGACCAAGCCGTTCTCGCCGCGCGAGCTCACCCTGAGGGTCAGCTCGGTGCTGCGGCGGGCGCACGAGCCACCGCCGCCCGGCGCCGGCGTGCTGCGCGCCGGTGCCCTCGTCGTCGACGCCGCGGCCCGCACCGCGACCCGCGACGCCGCCCCGCTCGCGCTCACCGTGCGCGAGTTCGACCTGTTGGTGTTCCTGCTGCGTCACCCCGGCCGCGCCTTCAACCGCGCCGAGCTCCTCGAACAGGTGTGGGGCTGGACCTACGGCGATCCGTCGACGGTCACGGTGCACATCCGCCGGCTGCGGGAGAAGATCGAGGACGATCCGACGGCCCCGCGGCTGCTGGTCACCGTGTGGGGCGTCGGCTACCGGTACGACCCGCCGGTCGGAGCCCGGCCCGGTTCCGCGCGGCAGCCGCGCACGGCCGACGGGTAGGCGCGGCCTGGCTGCTGGGGAGGGGAGTCTGACGTGAGCGAGCAGATGCAGGTCGTCGGGATCGCCCTGGCCTGCTCGACGGTGGCCGCCCTGTCCGGCGTGCCGCTGCTGCGGCTGCTGCGCGGCCGGTCACTATGGGCAACGGCTCTTGTGCTGTGCGTCGTACCGATCCTCGCGGTCGCGGCGGGGGTCGTCGGCACGGCCCGTGCCATGTTCCTCTCGCGCCACGACCTTCGGGTCGTGCTGATCGTCGTGGCGGTGTCGGCCGTGGTCGCGTCCGTGGCCGCGATACGTCTGGGCGGGCCACTCGTGATGGCGACTCGACGGCTGACCAGCGCGGCGGACACCCTGGGCGACGGGTTCTACGAAGGGGCCGGCCGCGCGCCGACCGCCGAGCTGACGGCGCTCGCCCGCACGCTCGACGCGACCCACGTCCGCCTCGTCGAGGCGCGGGAGCGCGAACGTGCCCTGGAGGCCAGCCGGCGTGAGCTGGTCGCCTGGATCAGCCATGACCTGCGCACTCCGCTGGCCGGCATCCGGGCGACCGCCGAGGCACTCGCGGACGGCATGGTCCCGGACGCCGCGACGACGGCGCGCTACCACCGGCGGATGCTCGCCGACGCCGAACGGCTGACCGGCATGGTCGATGACCTGTTCGAGCTCGCCCGGCTCCAGGCCGGAGCACTCCAGCTGACCATCGAGAAGGTGTGCCTCGCCGACGTCGTGTCCGACGCCGTCGCGGTCGTCGATCCCATCGCCCGCGCCCGCGGGGTCACCGTCGCGGGCCGCGCCGACGACGCCGTCTACGTCGACGCGGACGCCGCCCAGGTCAGCCGTGCGCTGATCAATCTGCTGGTCAACGCCATCCGCCACACGCCCGACGACGGAACGGTCGAGGTCCGGGTCGAGCGGGGTCGCGCCGCGCGGCGGGCCACCGGGGCGGGCACCGCGGTCGGCGGCCGGGCGATCGTCGCGGTCGCCGACCGGTGCGGCGGCATCCCCGCCGAGGATCTGCCCCGGCTGTTCGACCTCGGGTTCCGGGGGGAGAGCGCGCGCACGCCCGGGGAGGGCGGCGACCATCCCCACCAGCCGCGGGTGCGCTCCGGCATCGGGCTCGCGATCGTCCGCGGCATCGTCGAGGCGCACGGCGGCGACGTCACCGTCCACAACCAGCATGGCGGCTGCCGGTTCGTCGTCGCGCTCCCCGCGGCCTGACACCAATCTGACTCCGGCCTCACCGGGGTCTGTCGGAGGCCTGGTCGCGGCTTGATCGTGGCCCGACCGCGAGCGGCTGCCCGGGCTTCCGCGGCTCGTAAGATCTGGCGGTCCGGGGCGCGGCTAGCGTCGCGGGCATGCGGGTTCTTGTCACCGGCGGTGCCGGTTTCATCGGTTCCCACGTCGTCGACGTGCTGGTCGAGGCGGGGCACACCGTCCGGATCCTCGACGCGCTGCTGCCGGCCGTGCACCGCGTCCGGCCCGTCCTGAACGACCAGGCGGAGTTCATGGTCGGCGACGTCACCGATCCGCCCACGGTCGCGTCGGCGCTCGACGGGATGGACGCCGTCTGCCATCAGGCGGCCATGGTCGGCCTCGGCGTCGACCTGGACGACCTGCCCGCCTACGCAACCCACAACGACCTCGGCACCGCCGTGCTGCTCGCCGCGATGGCCCGGCGGGGCGTCGAACGTCTCGTCCTGGCCAGCTCGATGGTCGTCTACGGCGAGGGCGGATACCGCTGCGCCGTGGAAGGACCGGTGCGGCCCGGCCCGCGGCGGACCGCCGACCTGGACGCCGGCAGGTTCGAGCCGCCCTGCCCGCGCTGCGGGCGGCCGTTGCTCTCGACGCCCGTCACCGAGGACGCGCCGCTCGATCCGCGCAACGTCTATGCGGCCACCAAGGTCGCCCAGGAGCATCTCGCCGCCGCCTGGGCCACGGCCACGGGCGGCAGCGTCCTGGCACTGCGATATCACAACGTCTACGGCCCGCGCATGCCCCGGGACACCCCGTACGCCGGCGTCGCCGCGATCCTGCGCAGCGCCCTGGAGCGCGGCGAGCCGCCGCGGGTCTTCGAGGACGGCTGCCAGCTGCGCGACTTCGTCCACGTCCACGATGTCGCCCGCGCCAACCTGGCGGCGCTGCGCCACGACGCCGCGCCGGGCCGGCTCGTCGCGGTCAACGTCGGCTCCGGGCAGCCGCACACCGTCGGCGACATGGCGCATGCCCTGGCCGGCGCCTTCGGTGGACCCATGCCCGTCGTCACCGGCCAGTACCGGATCGGCGACGTCCGGCACGTCGTCGCCTCGTCCGACCGTGCCCGCGACCTGCTGGGTTACCAGGCGACGGTGTCCTTCACGGATGGGATGGTCGCCTTCGCGCGCGCCCCGCTACGCCGGTGACGACGAGCCGGTGACCCGGTCGTCCCGGTCATCGCGGCCGCGCAGGAATCCCGCGTTGCCGCAGGCGGTGAGCAGGGCCGCGCCGTCCGCGGACAGTTCGTCGACGGTGCCCTGCCGCAGGTCCTCCGGCAGCGCCTGGCCGAGCTGGGCGAGTGTCTGGTAGGTGGAATCAGCCTCGAAGGCGGCCTGCAGCAGCAGCGCGATGCCGCTGAAGCGGTCGTCGTTGCCGGGGCTCGCGCCGCCGGGGGAGGCGGCGCTGAAGCGGTCCCGGGCCCGGCTGGCGGCCGCGCAGCCGAGGGCCGCGTCGGCCTGGGCGGACGAGCGCGTGACCGTCGAGGGCAGCCGCAGATCGCGGCAGGCGGTGACGGTGGCCTCCGTCGCGGATGCGAAGTCGCGGACGTCGAGGGTCTGCAGATCGTCGTCGAGCCGTTCGGCCGCCCAGCCGACGGGCCCGAGCCGCGGGTCGGATCGCGCCGCCGCACTCGCGAGTCCGGCGGCGCCCTGTAGCCGGTGGACCGTGGCGGCGGGCAGGGTGTCCGGATCGTTCAGGTCGGCGGTGGGGTCCGGCAGGTCCGGTCCGGCGCGGGCGATGACGGTGCAGGCGGCGGCCGCGTCCGCCAGCGACGCCGTCTCGCCGGGGGAGGGCGACGTCGCGAGATCGCCGGGGTTCGCGTCACTGCCTCCGCAGCCGGCCACCATCGCCATGATCGCCGCGCACACCAACGCCAGCACGATGTGCCGGATTGAGACCATATGCGCATTATTGCCACATCGCGCTCGGTGGTGAGTCTCCGTACTGGTACGGAGGTAGCCGGCGCGCCACCGCGGCATCGTCGAGACGAACCGGGGCGGCACCGACGAGGGATCTTGCTCGGCCCGATGCGGCCTCGGGGGGACGCGTCGGACCGGGCCGGCTCGGCTTCCCGATCGGCGGTGGCGTCACCTGGCCGGGCGTGCTGGCGCTTGCCATCTCCCATGCCGCGGGACACCCGACAGTGCCCTTCACCGACGGGATGACCGCCTTCGCCCACGCCCCGCTGCGCGGGTGAGGACCCGCGCCGACACCGCCCACCCTACACATAGACGTCGAACCCTTTGACATCTATGTAACGGTGGGTAGACTTCTGCTCGTGGGTCCATCGCGAGTGCCAATCGGGCTGCAGTTGACGCGCTCGGCGCGGGTCGTGCGCCGTGCCTACGACGAGGCGTTGGCGGAGGCGGGTGGGTCGCTGCCGATGTGGCTTGTGCTGATGAACCTGACGGCCCGAGCGCGGGCCAGTCAGCGTGAGCTGGCGGCGGCGGTGGGGATCCGGGAGGCGACGCTCACCCACCATCTGAATGCCATGGAGGCCCAGGGCCTTCTCACGCGCACGCGTGACCCCGACAACCGCCGGGTCCACCTGGTCGCGCTCACCGACGCCGGGGCAGCCGCGTTTCTCCGCCTGCGGGCCGCGACGGTGGCCTTCGACGGGCGACTTCGCCGGGGCATGTCCGACGAGGAGGTGGCGGCGGCGGGTGCTCTGCTCACCCGCCTCGTCGCCAACGTGGGCGACACGGGGGACACCCAGGCGGAAGAATCCGACTTCGGAAGTGAAAGGCGAGGTTCATGAACCGCTCCTATCTTCGGCCGTCCTGGCCGGCGCGAGTGATCGGTGGCCGGATGGCACGGCTGTTCCAGCCTGCCGTCGTCCACACGCTCACGGTTCCCGGCCGCGTCACCGGCCGCCCGCGCAGCATTGCCGTCGCCGTTCTGGAGCATGCCGGCGAGCAGTACCTGGTTTCCGCCTACGGCGACAGCGAATGGTCCCGCAACATGCGTGCCGCCGGCCACGCGCGGCTGCGTGACCGCAGTGGCACCCGCCTGATCGAGACGGCCGAGGTTCCGCCCGAGGAACGCTCTCCCCTGCTTACGGAGTATCTCCGGAAATACGGCCGCTTCCCGACCGTCCAGCGCAGCTTCGACACTCTCCCGGACTCGGCTGATCACCCCACCTTCCGTATCGTGAGCCAACGTCCGGCGTAGCCGGGTGAGGTCGCCGGGCCGGCCGGCCGAGATCACCGAGCGGGCCAGTGGGGGAGGCGGTCGGTCAGGACGTTGACGGACGGTCCACGCGATAGACGTAGTGCAGCGGATCGTCCACCGGGTTGTCGGGTGTGAGGGGCCCCTGCCCGACCCGGCGGAATCCGGCCTTCTCCAACGCGCGCCAGGACGCCCGGTTGGAGGCCACGATGGGCACCATCACGCAGCTGGCCTCCGGATGGTCGGACCAGATTCTCGCGACCATCGAGGCGATCATTCTGGGGCCCAGGCCATGGCCGGTCAGCTCCGGCTCGCCGATGAGATAGTCGATGGTCATGACGCTGGCGGGAAGCTCGACGAGGGGGGCCAGTTCGTCGAAGTAATGCGGCTCGTCCGCGATCCGACATCGCTGCACCAGCCCTACGGGCGCCCCGTCGAGCAGGGCGAGGAAGTCCTCCGAGTGATCCTCGCCGCGCGTCGCGGGGCCGAAGTCGCGGTGCACGGCCTCGACGGTGGTCTCGTGGTTCCACCACCGGGCCACGTGTGGCCGCTCCAGCCACGTCCGCAGCGTCGGAAAGTCCGACTCCTCGAGTCGCCGCCAACTGATCATCCTGCTCCGCTCCGGGTAGGTCCGTCGTGCCGTGTGGTCGGCCTGCGTGGGCCTGCGTGGTGGGCCTGCGTGGTGGGCCTGACGAGGAGAACGCTGCCACGGGTCCGGGGCGGGGTGTACCGAATTTTCCGGGCGCACATCGGTGGCTGCCGATCCCTCCCTCCTTCCTGGGAACGAGAGGTCCCTGGTTCCCAGGAAGGAGGCGGAGTCGCGGGTGGGTGCCGGATACTCGGCCGGGAACGGTTCGCTGGTGCACTCCGCCGCCTTCGAGCGTCAGACGACGGCGGCGCTTGCGGTGCACAGCATCGCCGACCGACCTGGCCGGCCTACATCGTCCCGCGGCGCGCGACGATGATCTGGAATTCGCCCTCCCGGGTCGTCGACGCGCCACGGGACGGCGAACGCGCCGCCTGGAACGGCTGGGACTTCCCTCCGCTCGGCGGCTGAACGCTCCCGACGGCCGGCCTGCCGGCGGCTGTGCGCCCACGGGCGCGGCTGCCCGCCGGCCGTCCGGGTGCGGTGCTCACGGCGCGGCCGTCCGATGGCGTATCGCCGCGCGCAGGCGGAGGCGGGTCGACGCCGACTGGGTGGAGTGGATCGGCTGGCAGCTGTGGCAGGCGGGATAACCGTGCCGCAGGCATTTCCAAAAGTCGGCGAAAGGGTCCCCCGGCGATCGCCCGTGTCCTAGGGTCAGGCCCGCGCCCGCCGGACCAGCGTCGGCCCGGTGGCCGCGTGCCGCTGTCTCGTCCGATGGGGGGACCTTGTGAGCCACGCCGTCCAGCCGCAGCCGGCCGACACCTCTCCCGCGTATTATCGCCGGGATTTCCGGTCATTCTCACTGGGCACCGAGGAGGAACTCGTCGGTGCCGCCGCCGAAGTCAGCGCGGAGCAGTACCGGGCCATCGTCACGGGTGCTGCCGTTCCAGACGTCCGGACTCCGGACAAGGTTTTCGGACTGGTGGGGGAGGTGGGCAGTACGGAGGTGCTGGTCGAGATCACCCGGGATCTCCCGGACCGGGCCGCCCCGAACACCTTCAAGATAGAGCTCCGCACCACCCCGACCGAACGCAACGACGATGCCGGCTGGCAGCGGCGGACCGCCGCCCTGGGCGTCACCGTCGACGCCCTGTGGACCCTCCGGGACGGTCCCCTGCAGGACGGGGAGTTCGACGGGTTCCAGCTTCGGGTGCTCGACAGCGACTACATTCTGCGCCTGGGCGCGGAGGTGCCCGACGCGGACATCCAGGCGACCGTCGGTATTCCGGTCGAGCAGATCTGTCTGAACCTCTCGACGGCGGACGTCGGCGCGGGAATCATGCATCCGCTTCTCACCGTCACCTGGTATGAATCGCGGTTCGAGGACGACCCCGCCGTCGCCCACCACGGCCCGACCGACCGGCGGCGCTACGCCTTCGTGATGTCCGCGATCCTGAAGTGCGCGAAGATCCTGAAGGCGAACCGGATGAATCCCGAGACCGCCACCGCGAAGAACGCCTGGGGCGTTCTGCCGCGCAAGCCCCTGTTCCCGCTGCTCGCCCTGCTGCCGAGCGTCGAGGACGCCATCGCCGCCGCGAACGCGATCGCGGGTTACGCCATGCCGGACTGGCCGAACGCGCAGGCCACCGTCATCGACCAGGACGCATGGGCGGCCGCGAAGATCCGCATCCTCGGCCGTGACCTGCTGGCCAGCATGAAGACGGGCATCACCATCGGCGGCAGCGTGGGCATGACCTTCGAGTACCGCTCGCCGGACCGGCGGGACGTGCGCTTCGCCGGCCGCTTCTGGCGTCGCCCGACCGACTGACCAGCCGTTTGGCGGCGAATCAGGCGGGCATCGACCGATCGGTTCGGACCGCGCGTGAACGTTCGGACCCCGCGCGGTGTTTCGGACCATGCGTGGAAGTTCGGACCACGTGTGGCGGTTGGAGGAAGGGAGACGGAAGGGAGACGGCAATGACCCAGCCGGCGGATGCCCCGGCGGTCCCACCCGACGATCCGGCACCGAACCGCTTCGGCCCGACCAGAAAGGCCCGCGCCCATGAGCGAGGATGACTTCAACGCGCGCACGATCGCGGAGTTCCGCGCCAACCACGGCCAGGTCGGCGGCGGCTTCGCGGGAGCCCCTCTGTTGCTGCTGCACACCGTCGGCGCGCGCAGCGGCGAGCCGCGCGTCAATCCCGCGATGTACCTGAAGGACGGCGAGCGGTACCTGGTGTTCGCGTCCAAGGCGGGCGCCGACTCCAACCCCGCCTGGTACCACAACCTCAAGGCACATCCCGACGCGCGGATCGAGGTCGGCGACGAGACGGTCGATGTCCACGCCGAGGAGATCACCGGCCCGGATCGCGACCGGTTGTACCAGCGCCAGGCCTCCCTCTACCCGGGTTTCGCCGATTACCAGAGCGAGACGACCCGCACCATCCCCGTCGTCGCCCTCACCGCCCGAGGCGCCTGACCAGGCGAGCCGTCTGCCCCAACGAGCCGTGTGCCCCAACGGGCACCAGCGAGCCACCCGGCGCCCGAGGCCGTGGTTCGGCCCTCCCCGCCCGGGGCCGGACCACCGGTCCGCGCCAGCCCGACATGATCGTCTCCAGCGGCGACACACCGACGTTCGACGGCTGCCACCGCCCCGTAACGGCGGCGGCGGACAGTCGGGGAGCCGGCGCGGCCCGCGCCGCCACCCTGGCTCGCGAAGGCGGGTAAAGCTCTGAACGGGAACGGGAACGGGCGGGAGGAAGCGCGCCGGATGCGGACGAACCGCCCTGTGGACGTGCGCCGTCACGTTCATCGGCACGCCTGGACCCGCGGGCGGATCGCGCACGACGCCTGACGTCGCACGTCGCACGTCGCACGTCGCACGTCGCACGTCGCACGTCGCACGTCGGTCGGCCGACGGCCGACGTCGAGGAGACGCACGGCTTGTTCCGCCGATCCCGCCACCGCGCGCCCGCAGGCCCGCGGTCCTCATCCTGCCGAGGCCCCATGGTTCACGCCCTCCACGCCCTCCACACGCCCGCCTTCACGCCGACACCTCCCGTGGCGTCCCCGCCTGCGCTGCCGTCGGACTGCACGTTCGACCCGGCCGACTGGGCGATCCTCGCCCGGCACTGGTACCCGGTCGCGCTGTCCCGCGAGGTCCGCGACCAGCCGGTCGCGGCGCGGCTGCTCGACGAACGGCTTGTCATCTACCGTGCGGGCGAAGAGGTCGTCGTCGCCCGCGACCTGTGCCCGCACCGCGGCGCGCCGCTGACCCTGGGCCGCGGCGACGGCGAGACGATCGCCTGTGCCTACCACGGCCTGCACTTCGGCGCTGCCGGCGCCTGCGTCGCGATCCCGGCGCATCCGAGCGCGAAGATCCCCGCCCGCATGACGCTCACGACCTTCCCCACCATCGAACGCTACGGCCTGGTCTGGACCTGCCTGCGCCCCGACCGGCCCGCGACCGCCTCGCCGGACCCGACCGGCCAGCCGGGCACGAACATCCCGTCGGACGTGGTGATCCCGCGGATGCCGCACTGGGACGAGCCCGGCTTCCAGCGGGTGACCTGTCCGCCGTTCGACGTCGCCGCGTTCGCCGGCCGTCAGGTGGAGGGCTTCCTCGACGTCGCGCACTTCGCCTTCGTGCACACCGACACCTTCGCCGACCCGGACAACGCCGAGGTCCCCGACTACACGCCGACACCCACCGAGTACGGCTTCGCCGCCGACTACTGGAGCACCGTCGCCAACTACCCGCGCGGCAGCGGCCTCGAGGCGCCACCCGGGTTCCGCTGGCTGCGCCACTTCGACGCGCACCTGCCGTTCACCGCCACCCTCGTCGTCCACTTCCCCGAGGGCGGCCGTCTGTCGATCATGAATGCCGCGTCGCCGGTCTCCGCCCGCCAGACCAGGATGTTCGCGCCGATCGCCAAGAACTTCGCCACCGACCAGCCAGAACAGGCGGTCTACGACTTCAACCTGCGGATCTTCGAGGAGGACCGGGCCATCGTCGAGGCCCAGCGCCCCGAGAACCTGCCGCTTGACCCCCGCATCGAGGTCAACATCCCCGCCGACCGCAGCTCCGTCGCCTATCGCCGCGGCCTGCGCGCGCTCGGCCTGAGCCACTTCTTCACCGCCTGACCCACCGCCAGACCCACAGCCAGACGACGGGAAGGCCCGCGCCCATGAACCCGATCAGCACCCTCGCCGTCACCCTCCCCACCTGGGTCGACGACGAGGTCCGCGCCGCCGGCACCGCCCTGGACGGACCGGCGGCCGTCGTGATCCCCGACGTCGAGGACCGGATGCGCCTCGCCCACCGCCTCGCCGCCCGCAACCACCAGGAGGGCTGCGGCGGCCCGTTCGCCGCCGTCGTCGCCCGCCCCGACACCGGCGAGATCCTCGCCGCCGGAGTGAACCTCGTCCTCGCCACCGGCCTGTCGACGATGCATGCCGAGGTCGTCGCCCTGTCCATCGCCCAGACCCGCCTCGGCACCTGGGACCTGAGCGCCGCCGGCAGCCCCGTCGAGCTCGTCGTCAACTGGCGGCCCTGCGTCATGTGCTACGGCGCCGTCATGTGGTCCGGCATCCAGGCGCTGACGATCGCTGGCGAGGGCGACGAGATCGAGCGGCTCACCGGCTTCGACGAGGGCCCCATGCGCGACGACTGGGCCGAGCAGTTCGAGCGCCGCGGCATCACCGTGCGCACCGACATCCTGCGCGACGAGGCCCTCGCCGTCTTCGCCGCCTACGGCAACCGCGACGACGTCACCGTCTACAACGCCCGCCGCGGCCCGATGCCGGGCTGATGTCGGGCCTCGGGGGCCGACGCAGGCCGTCGGGCGCGCAGCCATGCCCCGGCGGTTCGCATCTGCACCGAGGTATAGCGGAAGCTATACTCGCCGAGTGGCTGGTCGACAGTGGGACGTCTACCTCGTCAACGAGGTGCGTGGCTGGATCGACTGCTTGGACGCGGAAACGCGTGCACGTGTCGTGCAGGCCATCGACCTGCTTGCGGACGTCGGGCCGGGGCTGGGTAGGCCGCTCGTCGACACGATCAGCGGCTCATCAGTGCCGAATCTGAAGGAACTCAGGCCCGGTACGGTACGGATCCTCTTCTGCTTCGACCCGTGGCGCGCAAGCATCCTGCTCGTCGCCGGGGACAAAGCCGGTCAGTGGAACGCCTGGTACGCGGAGGCGATCCCGCTCGCGGAGCAACGGTACAAGACCTACCTGGTGGAACGCGGTCAGGAAGAGGGCGATCGACGATGAGTGGTTACACGCGGTGGTCTGACGTGCGGGCCGAGCAGGTTGCCCGCGTCGGTGGGGAGGAAGCGGTCGCTGCGGGCAAACAGGAGCTGCTCGCCATCGCAGTGGGCCACCGGCTCGCTGAGGTGCGGCGGACACGAGGGCTTACCCAGCAGCAGGTGGCCGAGCGAATGGGGGTGACCAAGGGCCGGATCTCCCAGATCGAGCAGGGCTCGCTCTCCGGTCAGGACGTGGTCGCGAGATACGCCGCCGCGCTTGGAGGCCGTCTCCATCAGGCGATCTACTTCGAGGACGGAGACATCGCCGCGATCGCGTGACGCTCGCCAGCGGCGGCACCGTCACACAGACGAGTCGATCTGGTCGAGCCAGGCGTGGAAGACAGCGCGGGCGCGGGCGGCGAGGTGGGGGCCGTGGCGGTGCGCGTCGGCGCGGAGTTCGCGTGGGTCCAGGCCGTGGGTGGCGAGTTCGTGGGCGTGGCCGATCAGCCAGCGTTCGATCTGGGTGTGATCGGCTTCGAGGTGGAACTGAAGGCCCAGCACGGACGGTCCGGCGGTGAACGCCTGGTTGGGGAAGCCGGGTGTCTCGGCGAGCCGGTCGGCGCCGGGCGGGATGGCGAACTGGTCACCGTGCCAGTGCAGCACCGGGCCGTCCCCCAGCGCGGCGAGGACGGAACCCTGCCCGGCCGGCGTGAACGTCAATGGCGAATACCCGATCTCCACCCGGCCCGTCGGCGTCACCTCGGCACCCAGCGCATGCGCGATGATCTGCGCTCCAAGACATACGCCAAGAGTGGGTCGCCCACGTTCCAGCCGTGCGCCGACCGCCCTGATCTCGTCGCCCAGAAACGGGTACTGACAAACGTCGCCGACCCCGACAGGACCACCCAGGACGATCACCAGGTCGGCAGCCAGGAGCTCCGCGTCCGTGATGGCATCCACGCCCGCGTCGACATAACGCGCACGGTACCCGCGCGCTTCCAGCAAAGGCCCGAGAATCCCGAGATCCTCGAATGGCACGTGCCGCACCGCGACCACGCTTCCGGCCCTGGCCTGCACGCTCACCCGCGCACCCCCGCCTGCTCTCGCCAACCGTGCGCCGTCGCCAGGCACCGCCCCGGTGGTGGGGTCCCCGACCCGCAACCCTACGACGGCCCCGGCCGGTGGCCGCTCCGTCTGACGCCGCAGTGCCATGGGACCGCACTCCCTTGCACCCAGGGCGAGTACTCGCACGTGGCCCGGGATCACAACACCGAACGCGGTCGCGGAGGCCGGCTACTGCCGCGCGTGCGTTCCGCGGAACGCGGCGCTGACGCCCGCCCGGCGGGCTAGCCCGCGTCCTGAGTTGTGATCTTCGGCGGTGTCGTCGCGGTGCCGGTGATGGCCGCGTTCCGGCATGATCGCGGCGGTCCGTGTCGCACAATCTGGGCAGATCGGGCACGCCACGTCGAATCAGCGACACGGGGCCGCTGTCCCACGCACGTGTCTTCCCACCCGTGGGAAGCCCGCCCGTTATGCCGCTTACGGGAACCGCCGACCCCGGCGTCGAGCTGGCCGTTTCGGGTGGCGGTCGCAGTGAGTGTGGTCACCGGCCGGGGAGTGCCGGGCTGGGGGGAGCCTGTGTCCTTCTACCGGGTTGTTTCCAGGACCTTGATCGTGACGACAATTTGATCGTGACGGCCGTCTCGTGGCGGGCGTCGGGCTTTTCGCTGGTTCCGGGCGCGCGATTCTTCTCGGGCCATTCATAAAGGGCGTGACGTCGTCGTGCCGTTGATGTGCCGCGCCCGTGCCGCTGCCGGAAATCTGCGGCACCGTGAGTCAGAGCTGTCGTATACGCGCCTTTCGGGGGTCGCCCGGAGAGGCTGGAGATAGGGTGCTTTCGTGTCTCCTGTGGGGCCTGGCGGGCGCCAGGTTTCCCGTCCATTCCTTTTCCTGCCGTGACCAAGGGGAGTCAGTGAACGGTCCGTCGACTCGTGTCTCGGTCGGCCTTCGCGATGCGGGTGTCCAGGTCCTTGTCGTCGGTGGTGGTGGCGACAGGCCAGGTGATCGCGTCGCCACGGTCGTTCAGCGCAGCGTTGCGGCACTGGCGGGGGAGATCACCGGGCGGTGCGGTGTGCCAGTCGGTGCGCTGGCCACGCTGGCCGGGCCGGCGGACACGGCCGAGGTCTGCCGTGCGGTGGCCCGGGTCGCGCGGCGGGCCCCCACGGCCGTCCTCGTCTATCTGGTCGGCGCGGTTGACCAGATGCCGCCAGGAGCCGCCGGTGTCGGTGTCGGCGCCCAGATGGTGTCCTCCGTGCTCGCGGTGCTGGGAAGCATGGACGTCAGCCGCAGCCTGCTCGTGGTCGACACTTTCGGCGGCGCACCGGGCCTGGAAGACAACGACAACGAGAGCGCCGCCGGTCGTGGACGGACGGAGCTGCTGGTCTCGCGCGCCGCCAGCGCGGAGCGGTTCGCCGCGGCCGCCCTCACTCCGCTGACCGCCGAGCTGCGCCACCTCCTCGTCAACGGCGATCCGGCCAGCGGAGCGAACCTGACCCTCGGCGGCGTCAACCGGCGGCTGGCGGACATGCTGGCCGAACGCGGCCAGGTCGCCGCCACCCTGGCGCCCGCGGCGTGGTCGGACGACCTGATCCTGGCCCGCAATGCCGCGCACACTCCGCCGTTGCTCGTCCAGGAGGCACCCGCGACGCGGATCCTGCCCGACTTCGAGTCGCCAGGAGGCCCAGGCACGATTCCACTCACCCCGCCCCCGCCCGACCCCGCCGGCACACACCCGCCCGTCCCGACCGCCGTGGTCTCCGCCGACTCCGCGCTCGCAGCTACTCCAGCCGTGCCCGTGCCCGTGCCCGTGCCCGTGCCCGTGCCCGTGCCCGTGCCCGTGCCCGTGCCCGTGCCCGTGCCCGTGCCCGTTCCCGTGCCCGTCAACCCGGTCGTTGCGGCGGCCCACGCGTTCCCGGACACCCAGATCGTGCCGGCGGCGTCGGCGGTAGAGACGGTGCAGGTCTGCCCCTACCCGGGGCTCGCCTCGTTCGACGCGTCGTCCCAGCAGTGGTTCCACGGGCGGGAGCGCGCGACGGCCGATCTGGTGGGCCGGCTCGCGTCTCGGCTCGATGGTGCCGGGCCGCTGGTGCTGGTCGCCGCGTCGGGGGCGGGGAAGTCGTCGCTGCTGCGCGCCGGGCTGCTGCCCGCGCTGGCGCGGGGTGGGCTGCCGGGGTCGGCGTCCTGGCCGCAGGTCGTGGTCACGCCGACGGACCGCCCGATCCGCGAGCTCGCGAGGCGCACCGCGCGGGTGCTGGGCCTGCCGGCGGCGATGAGCGTGCTGCTCGAAGGCGCCGTCGCCGACCCCTACCGGCTCACCGGGATGCTCGCCGAGCTGCTCGACCGGTCCGAGGGCGGCCGCGAAGGGGGCCGTCGCCTCGTGGTCGCCGTCGACCAGTTCGAGGAGACGTTCACCCTCTGCGCCGACGAGGCGGAACGGGATGCTTTCATCCGCGGCCTGTGCGCGGTGGCCCGCGGCTCGGGCCAGGGCACGCCGCCGGCGGTGGTGGTGCTGGCGGTGCGCGCCGACTTCTTCGCGTCCTGTGCCGCCCATCCGGATCTGGTCGACGCGTTGCAGTCGGGGCAGTTCGTGGTCGGCCCGATGACCGCGAGCGAGGTGCGGGAGGCGATCGTCGAGCCGGCGCGCCAGGCCGGCCAGCGGCTCGAACCGGGCCTGGTCGAGGTGATGCTGCGCGACCTCGGCGCCGAGGCGGCGACCAGCGACGTCGTCGCTGATCCCGGCTCCCTGCCGCTGCTCGCCCACGCACTGCGGGCCACCTGGCTCGCGCGCGAAGGCGACACTCTCACCGTCGCCGCCTACCAGCGCATCGGCGGCCTGACCGGCGCGATCGCCCAGACCGCCGAGGAGATGTACGCGGCGCTGGACGCGGACGGCCAGCGGCTTGTCTGGCCGCTGCTGATGCGGATGGTGCGGGTCGGCGAGGGCGGCGACGACACCCGCCGGCGGGTGTCGCGGACCGAGTTGCTCGCCCAGATCGGCGATCCGGCGGCGCCGGTGGTGTTCGACGCGCTGGTGCGGGCCCGTCTCGTCGAGGTGGACGCCGACACCGCGCAGATCGCCCATGAGGCGCTGCTGCGGTCGTGGCCGCGGCTGCGGGAGTGGATCGATCTGGACCGGGCGGGGGCGCTCGCCTGGCAGCAGCTCACCGAGGCGTCGGAGACCTGGGAGCGCAGCGGCCGCGACCCGTCCTACCTGATCTCCGGCACCCGGCTGGCCGCCGCCCGCGACTGGGTCGAGACCGGCGAGCGTCACGCGGGTCTCGGCGCCGGGGCGCGAGAGTTCTACGACGCGAGCAGCGACCGGGAGCACGGCGAGCAGCGCGCCGCGGCGGCCCGGACCCGCCGGCTGAAGATCCTCGCCGCCGTGCTGACGGTCCTCGCGCTACTCGCCGTCGGCTCGACCGCCTACGCCTACGACCAGCGTTCGTCCGCCGACCAGGACCGGGACCGGGCGCTGTCGCAGTCGATCGCCGCCCGCGCCGACAAGCTGCGCCCCCTCGACCCGAGCCTCGCCGCGCAGCTCAGCCTGGTCGCCCACAACGTTGCCGACACCCCGGAGGCGCGCACGGCGGTGCTCGCCGCGGCGACGGTGACCCGCCAGATCGGCGCCCACACCCTCCCGATCGGCGCGGTCGCCTACAGCCACGACGGGAAGCTGCTGGCCACCGGAGGCGACGACCACGCGGTCGTACTGTGGGACGGCACCGACAAGAACCGGCAGGGCCCGCTCGGGCGGCTGCCGGACGTGGCCCACGGCGGGCACGCCTTCGCGGTGAAGTCGGTGGCGTTCAGCCCGACCGCGCCGGTGCTCGCCACCGGCGGCTCCGACGGCCAGGTCAAGCTGTGGGACGTGGCCCGCCCGTCCACCCCGCGGCTGCTGGCCACCCTGCCGCCGGCGCCCGACCACCGGGAGGTCTACGCCCTCGCGTTCAGCCCCGACGGGGCGATGCTCGCCACCGGCGGCTACGGGACCACGGTGGTGCTCTGGGACGTCACCCGTCCGGCCACCCCGGTCCGGTCGGGGGCGCTGGCCGGCCACACCGACGTGGTGCGGGCGGTCGCCTTCACCCCGGACGGGCGGCACGCCGTCACCGCGTCCGCCGACGGGCACGCGGCGGTCTGGGACGTGACGAACCCGTCCGCGCCCCAGTTGCTCGCCGGGCTCGTCGACCCGAACGCGCCCTCGGGCCCGAACCTGCCGGGGATACTCGCCGTCGCGGTCAGCCGGGACGGCCGCGGCGTCGTCACCGGCTCGGAGGCGGGCGTCATCAGCCACTTCGACATCTCCCAGCCGGCCGCGCCGGTGCCGGCGAAGACGGACGTGGCCGCGTCGATCACCGTGACCGGGCTCGCCTACCTCGACGCGACCAACGTCATCGCCACCACCAGCAGCGACGCCGCCTTCATCGTCGATCCGGCCCGCTCGTCGTCGGTGCTGACGTCGATCACCGTCGGCTGGAACACCTGGGCGGTGGCGGTCAGCCCCACCGACGCGACGATCGCGATCGGCGCCGAGGACGGGGTGCTGCGGCGCACACCGTGGACTGGTCTGATCGCCAGCCACACCGGGTCGATGCAGGCCGGCGGCACCTTCTTCCACAGCCGGATCCTGGCCACCGGCGACGACGCGGGCGAGCTCGCGCTGTGGCGGATCGACGGCGAACGCCACGTGACGGAACTGTCCTCCGTGGAGGCGCACGACGGCAGCTTCAGCGGCCTCTACTGGATCGCGGTGCGCCCGGACGACCAGGTGCTCGCGACCTCCGGCGACGGCGGCATCAGGTTCTGGGACGTCGCCGATCCCGCCCATCCACGGCAGACAGGCAGCATCATCGAGAACGACCGGACGGGCCACATCATCGAGTTCAGCCCGGACGGCCGCCTGCTCGCGGTCGGCAGCGGCAACGACATCGCCGTCTGGGACGTCTCGGACCCGGCGCACCCGGTCTCGCTGGCCCACAACAACTCCGCGCACCGCACCGACGCCGTCCTGGAACGCATCGCGTTCTCTCCCGACGGCACCCTGATGGCCAGCGTCGGCACCGACCGGCAGATCATCCTCTGGGATCTGCGCCGCCGCGGCCGGCTCACGATCGACAGCCGTCTCGGCGGATTCGCCGGTAAGATCAACGACATCGGCTTCGCCCCCCGAGGCCGCACTCTCGCCGCGGGTGGTGACGGACGGGTGGTCTACCTCTACGACCTGACCAACCCGGCCCGTCCCACTGAGATCGGCCGGCTGGCCCCGCACAACGGCGCCATCCTCAAGCTGCGCTTCAGCCCCGACGGCCGGACGCTCGCCACCGGAGGCGCGGAGATCCGGCTGTGGGACGTGTCCAACCTGCGCGCGCCAAAGCCGCGGGGCGACTTCCTCACCGGCTTCGACACCTGGGACCTGTTGTTCACCGCGGACAACGCCGATCTGGTCCCCGTCCTGCACGAACCGGCGATCGGCCTGCTCGGTCTCGACGTCGACCGGCAGGCGAGCATGATCTGCGCCGCTGCCGGCGACCCCATCACCCGGGAGGAATGGCGGCGCTACCTGCCCGACCTGCCCTACCGCCCGCCGTGCCGATGACGCGGATGACGCCGATGGCGAGGCGGGTTCGGTGACGCTCGACTTCACCCGGATCGAGGCCGCGCTGCCCGACTACCGGATCCAGGGCATCATCGGGCACGGCGGCTTCGGGCTCGTGCTGGCCGGCCAGCACCGTTACCTCGACGAACGCCAGGTCGCGATCAAGATGCTGGTCGGCGAGTCGGACAACGCCGACGGCCAGACCCGCTTCCGGGCGGAGGCGCGGCTGCTCGAACGGCTCGCCCATCCGCACATCGTCCGGATCTACAACTACACCGAGCAGAACGAGCTGCGCCTGCTCGTGATGGAGCGGCTCGGGGAGACCCTGCGGGCCCGGGCCCGAACCGGTCTGAGCGCCGACCAGGTCGTCGCGGTCGGGCTCGCGGTCGCGGCAGCGCTCGAACGAGCCCACGAGGAATCGGTCTTCCACCGCGACATCAAGCCCGACAACATCCTGTTCGCCGCGGACGGGCAGCCGAAGGTCACCGACTTCGGCATCGCCAAGATCCTCGAGTCGGCCGCCGCCACCGCCACCATGATCGGCACGCCCCGCTACATGGCCCCGGAGCAGATCACCCAGAGTGGTATCGGCCCCGGCTCGGACCTGTACGCGCTCGGCGTCGTCCTGTTCGAACTGCTCACCGGCGAGACGCCGTTCCCCCGCGAACCCGGCTCCGCCGAGCTGGCCGACCGGCTGACCCGCGCCGAGCCCCCGCCGATGCCGTCCGCGCCCCCCGGCATCGCCGCCGCCGTCCGCCACACCCTGGCCGGGAACATCGACGACCGCCCCCCGTCCGCCCGCGCCTTCGCCGTGGAACTCGCCCGCGCCGCGGCCGACGCCTGGGGCCCCGGCTGGCTGGACCGCTGCCCGCTGCCCCTGCACCTCCCCCAGGAGGTCCGCGACGCCGCCCAGACGGGAACCCCGCCGACGGGAGGCGGCGCCCAGGGCGGTGATGCCGACGCGGGCCCCTGGGCGGACGAACCGGCGACGATCATCGCCCCCTGGATGGCCGTCGACCGCTCCCACCCGTCCGCCTCCGCCCCACCCTCCCCGCTCTCCCCGGCACCCGTTCAGCCCGCCCCGGCACCCGCTTCGTCCTGGCCGCCGGCCGGCCCGCCCGTGACCCCTGCGTCGGCGGGGGCGTGGCCGCCGGCTGGTTCGGCCGTGACCCCGTCGTCGCCCCCCGCCGGGCTGGCGCGACCGGCGGGTCCTCCCGCCAGCGCACCGCCGTCCCCCGCGGGACCAGCGGCCGGCCATCCCATGACCCCATGGCCGGCATGGCCGGCATGGCCGGCAGGGCCGGCAGGGCCGGCAGGGCCGGCGGGGCCGTCGACACCAGCACCGGCCGGGCCCACCGTCGTGACGCCGACCGGACTGACCTCGCGGCCACCCGCCGCACAGACCCCGCCACCGCCGCCGCCACCGTCGGGCGGGCGGACCCCGCAGCCCGGCCGGCTCACCCCGCGCCGGGCGCTGTTCGGCCGAGGCCGGTCCCGGCGGCCGGCCGCCGCCGGCCAGGGCGGTGCGCCGGTGACGGTGGCCCATCCCTTCGGCCTGGCGATGGCACCCGACGGGTCGCTGTTCGTCTCCCAGCCGCTGCATCACCAGGTCAGCCGGATCTCCGGGGACGGCACGGTGGCCGTGTACGCGGGCAGTGGGCACGCCGGTCTCGCGGGCGACGGCGGCCCGGCGACCACCGCCGAACTGAACTCCCCGTACGGCATCGCGGTGGACGCGCACGGCGCGCTGTACATCGCCGACCACTTCAACAACCGGATCCGCCGGGTCGGCCCGGACGGCGCGGTGAGCACCTGGGCCGGCTCCGGACTGGCCGGGCCACCGCTGGCGCCGAGCGTGCGGGTCGCGGCGGCGCACCTGGCGCTCAACCGCCCCCGCTCCCTCGCCGTCGGCGCCGACGGCGTGCTGTATATCGCGAGCACCGACAACCATCAGGTGATCCGGGTCTACCCCGACGGTGTCGGCGAGCTGGTCGCCGGCTGCGGCGAATCCGGCCTGTCCGGCGATGGCGACGCGGCGGTGCGGGCGCGGCTGTCGGGGCCGCACGACGTCGCGCTGTCGGGCGGCGGTCTCGTCATCGCCGACACGAACAACCGCCGGGTCCGCTTCGTCGACCCCACCGGCCGGATCTCCACTCTCGCCGGCACCGCGGCCGGCGGCCTCGGTGGACCGTCCGCGTACGGCGACCCCTCGGGACCGGGACCGGGCCGCCGGACGGACGCGACCCGCGCGGACCAGACCGACATCGGCCGGCCCTCCGCCATCGAGGCAGGTCCCAGCGGCCTGATCGTCGCCGACCCCTACCAGCATCGCGTCCTCGCGATCACCTGGGACGGGCTGGTGCGCCCCCTCGCCGGTGGCGGCCGCTCCGCCGCCTCCGTCGACGGCACACCGGCGGTGATGGCAGGCCTGGACGGCCCGCGCGGCCTGGCGCTCGCCCCCGACGGCTCCGTCTACATCGCCGAGACCGGCCGCCAGCGCATCCGCATCGTCTCGCCCTCCGGCGTCCTGACCACCCTCACCGCCTGACCCGCCGTCGTCCGCGCCGCGGCCCCGTCATCCGTCGGCTGGGCCGGGGTCCAGGCCGTCCGGGACCGGCGTCCCGGTGATCTCCCGCCAGGCCGCGTCGAACACGTCGGGCTGCTCGAGACGCTCATCGCGCAGCAACAAGACGATCCACGCATCGAAGTCGTCGATCTGATGGCTGCTCGCGACGCCGCGGGCCTGCGCGAGGCCCCGAATCAGCCGGTCAGTCTGCCCGGCGCCGCGGAGCCTCTCGCCGCTGTTGGCGAGCGATCGGATCAGCCCGGCGGCGAATGCCTGCGGGTAACGCCGGTACAGGTCCTGATAGAGGGTGACGGCTTCGGTGATGGTGGTGAGGGCGTTCTCGCGCTGTCCGAGGTCGGCCAGGCGGTTGGACTGGTTGTTCAGGGAGCTGGCGAGGTCGGGGGTGAAGGTGTCGGGGTGTGTGGTGGCGAGCTGGCGGTAGAGGGTGACGGCTTCGGTGATGGTGGTGAGGGCGTTCTCGTGCCGTCCGAGGTCGGCCAGGCGGTTGGACTGGTTGTTCAGGGACTTGGCGAGGTCGGGGGTGAAGGTGTCGGGGTGTGTGGTGGCGAGCCGGTGGTAGAGGGTGACGGCTTCGGTGATGGTGGTGAGGGCGTCCTCGCGCCGTCCAAGGTCGGCCAGGCGGACGGACTGGTTGTTCAACTGGCGTGCGAGGTCGGGCGGCTGGTCAGTGTTGCGGCGTAGCTGGTCGATGGTGAGGCCGGTGAGGGTGGCGGCGGTGTCGGTGAGGCGCAGGGAGAAGTTGGGGAAGGCGTCCAGAATCGCGGTCAGGTCATGCAGGGGGAGCTGGGTGACGGCGGAGCTGATCGGTGGCTGAGTGAGGAGGCCGGCGAGGAGGGCGGGAACGCCGTTCTGGTGGGCGGCGGCGCGAGCGAGGACGATGAGCGCCTGAGTCAGCTGGCGGGGGCGCGCGGTGGCGAGAACGTCGGTGGCGAGCTGGGGGTAGGGGTCGCTGCCGGCGGTGAGCGTGTGGCTGACGAGATGTTCGGCGATGCGGTCCGGTTGCAGGGCTCCCCAGTAGCGGTCGTCGGCTGCCGGGTAGAGGTGGTGCAGCCACTCGGCGAGGGTGAGTCGCGAGGCGGGTGGCTCCTCGCGGAGGTCGGCGAGCCGGCCGACGGTGTCCACCGCCTCGGCGCGGTCCGCGGCGCCGCACAGGGCGGCGGTGACGACGGCCCAGCGCAGCAGGACATCCGGAAAGCGGGGTGCCAGGCCGCGGGCGGTGGCGCTGGCCGTCCAGTAGCGCTGCTCGTGGCCGAGCAGCACATCCGCGACATCGTCGCCGGCGCTGGCCTCGACGGGCCGGGGGCCGGCCTGCAGCAGAGCGGTCAGTGCGGCCATCTGCAGGGTGAGAGCCAGGGCGTACCGGTTGGCGTCCAGATCGCGAGGGGCGGGAAGCCTGCGGGCGATGGTCGGCCAGTCGGCGGTGGAGTCCGTTCGTGCCCAGACGGTGGCCAGGTCGATCGCGGCATGGTGGAAGGCGTCGGCGCGGGTGCCGTCCGGCTGCAGGGGCGGCAGAGGTCGGGGTTCGACGGTGGCGCACAGGTCCGGGAACTGCGAGCGGAGCTGGGCCCACCAACCGCTGTCCCTCGACGCGGAGCGGGCCAGCAGCAGCGCCCGCACGGGCGCCGCGGTCCGCTGCCGCAGGATCCGGAGCAGGGCGTGCGTCTGGTCGTGGCGGGTGTCGGCGTAGTCGACGACGATCAGCACGGGCGTGTTGGTGTCAGCCAGGATGGTGATCTGGTCGGTGGTGGCGTCGGCGGCGAGGAAGCCGGCGACCCAGCCAGCGGCGGCCAGATCCGCGCAGACCTGCTCGGCGAGGCGGGTCTTGCCCTGGCCGCCCGGTCCGGTCAGCGCCTGCACCTTGGCAGTGGTGCCCGGGACCTTGGTGCCCGGGACCCTGGTGGCTGGCTCGGTCGAAGCGGTGCACCAGTCAGTGAGGGCGCGGCGTTCGTCGTGGCGGCCGTAGAAGCCGACGACCGCGCGCAGGGGGTGCAGCAGCAGGGCGGGGGAGTCGCCCCAGTCGTCGATCGTCTCCGTGAACAGGCGGTGCAGCTCCACCGACTCCAGCGCCAGCGGCCGCCCGCCGGTCAGCGCGTCGCGGAACGCGGCGTCGGCGGCGAGGACCCGCAGCGGGGTCGCGCGCAGGCGACGCTCCCCGAAACCGCCGGTGCGCAGGGTGAGGATGCCGAGGAGCAGCCCGTCCGCGAACAGGCCCGCACCCGACATACCCGACCAGGGCGATGACTGGCCCGAGCGGGGCGGCGGTTCCGCGGGGAATTCGCGGATCAGCACGTCGTAGCGCCGACCCTGCTCATCCACCCCCGGGTTGACAGGGCCGGTCGCATGGTCCCGGACCCGCTCCTCGCCGTCCTTCAGGCTGCGGGGGAAGCCCTGTGCCTCGCAGTCCACCTGGCCGGCCAGGCCAGTCAGCCGGCTGAACCGCACCGGCGGCAGCGCGGGCGGCTCCCATCCGTCGCCCTCGGCGCCGACGCGGAGAACCGCGACATCCATCGCGTCGGACAGGTCGGCCCAGGAGACCGTCGCGGGCCACCAGCGGGCCGAGCCGGACAGCCGCACCTCCAGCGGGCCCAGCACCCGGCCGCCCGGCTCCGCGATCACATGGGCCGCGGTGAGGACCAGCCGGTCCGACACGAGCACGCCGGAGCCGACCGACACCTCCTCGTCGGACAGCCGCGCCCGGACGGCGACGACCCGCCCGGACGGCACCCCCGCCCCCATCGCCGGACCCCGACGACTCAGCCGCGTTCCCGATCCCGGATGCGGGCCGGACCGCCGGTGGCACCATCCTGCGGCTTCAGTACCAGCTTGAGCCGGTGCGTGGACGCGGCGGACACTCCGCCTTTGCCGCCGAGGGTGACCACCCCGAACCGCACCCCGGCCTCGCTGGCGCCGTCCCGGCGAACCTCGAGCGCGAACTCCAGCTCGACGGGCTCGACCTCGAACCGGAACCGCGGATGATCCCCCGCCGCGTCCGCCGCCGCCTCCAGCTCGGCCCGCAGCGCCCCGACCGCCTCAGCCAGCCCGACCCACGGCTCATCCGTCACGACATCCCCGATCACCGAAACAGGTGACCGAATGCTCGCACATCACCACAACAAGCCAGTCGACAACCCCGAACGGAGTCAGGGTGACGCTCCGATCGGATAGGACGACAGCTGGCCACAGGATGTGGCTCGCGTCGCCGTGCGATGGCCTCCTACCTGCGCGTGGTTCGTCCGAGATGTGGCTTACGTGACCGGCTGGCGGCCGGTGCTGATCATGGCCGCTCCGGGTGACGGTGGCTGGGGGTGCGGCCGCCGGCCGAGGGGACGGGACCTGGAGATCACAACTCCGCACCTGAGCTAGCCGAAGACCTCGATGGGGCAGGAGGCCGCGCCGCTGCGGGCGATGCGGGCGTCGCTGGTGATCAGGGGTAGGCCGAGCGCCTCGGCGAGCGCGACGTACTGCGCGTCGTACGCGCTGAGGTTGTGGTGCAGCTCGCCGACCCGCCGCCACAGTGCGAAGGTCTCGTGCCGTTCGAGCGGTAGCACCTGGTAGTCGGTGATGGCTCTGGTGGTTTCCCGCTCGGTCAGCCGGCGGCCTCGGCGCATCCCGTACAGGGCCGAGAGGACCTCGTAGTCGAGCAGGCTCGGCGCCGCGAGCGAGATCAACCCGGCGAGTCGGCGCCGGACGGCGGCACCGGCATCGCCGTGGTCCGTCAGGGTCCTCACCAGAGCCGAGCAGTCGATCACCGCCGCGTCGCGGTTCAACGGCTCGCCCGGCCCTCGTCGATCGCCGCGAGGATGTCCGACGTGGCGACCTCGGACGCGGTCGTGGCGTCAAGACGGGCCATCATGCTCGCCAACGTGGGCGTGCGTGCCTCCCGCGTCACCAGGTCGAGGAGGTACGCCTGCAGGCTGCGTCCACCCTCCGCGGCCTTGGCCTTCAGCGCTTCGAGGGTCGCCTCGGGCACGTCCCGGATGGTGATCGCCGTCATGGTCGCACCCTAGCCCGTGTGCCTGCGTTATGCAGGCACACGTCGAGGTTCGCTGATGCGGGGAACGGCGGCACCGTGTCGCGAACCCCGGGTTCCCTGTCCGCTTTGCCCCGGAATTCGCGACACAGACTGCCGTAACGCTGCCATGACCCGCCTCGCGGCGAGGATCGCGACGTTGGCAACGCAGGGGATGCGATCTCTGCGGCGCCGTGATGGACCGGTTGTGATCGCCCGCGACATGAACGCCGACGTGACGTACGATTTCCTGTACAAGTGGCCGAGAGCTCGGGAGGCTCGATGAGGACGATGACGTACTCGGAGTCGCGCGCACGTTACGCCGAGACGCTCGACCGCGTGGTGCAGGACCGGGAGGAAGTCGTGATCACGCGAGCTGGCCACGAGCCCGTGGTCATCGTCTCCCTCGACGACTACCAGTCGCTCAAGGAGACGGCCTACCTACTCCGCAGCCCGGAGAACGCGCGGCGCCTGCTCACCGCCATCGACCGGCTTGAGAGCGGTGGCGGAACCGTGCGGGATCTGGTGGAATGAAGATCGTCTGGGACGAGAACGCCTGGGATGACTATGTGTGGTGGCAGGGGCAGGACCGTAAGATCCTTCGCCGCATCAACGCTCTGATCCAGGACATCGCCCGGAACGGCAACGAGGGAATCGGTAAGCCGGAGCCCCTGAAACACGGGTTCCAGGGGTACTGGTCTCGCCGCATCAACGACGAGCATCGTCTTGTCTACCGGACGACCGGAGACGAGATTCGGGTCGCCCAGTGCCGATATCACTATGGCCGGTAGTTCGCGTGCCCGGACCTGCCCAGCGGGATTCGACCCTCGGCCAGCGTGGTGGTTCACCGCGCCCGCCGTGGGCGCTGCTGGGGGAGGGACCGAAGTGAGGGCCAGCGGGTTCTGAGGGCGTCGTGCATGGCCGCGGTGAGCTGGCGCAGTCCGTCGTGCCCGCCCTCGTGCACGGTCAGGTGGTGGACGACCGCGAGGCGGTGGGCGAGGCGCTGGCGGGCGGTCGCCGTGCCCCAGCGCCAGTCGCGGTGCGGGATCGTGGCGAGGTGGTCGCGGGTCCCGCGGTGCGCAAGCTGTACGAGGGAGTCGCCGCGTAGCAGCCAGCCGGCGCAGGCGTCGGTCAGATCGTCCGGGACGTCGGTTCTGGTGTGGTGGTGCCAGGTAGCGCGGTAGGCGGCCTCGGCCTCGGCCAGTAGTCGGGGCGGCGGAGCGGTGGCGCACCAGCAGGTCGGGAATCCGATGCGCAGGTAGGCGAGCTCGACGAGGCCGTTGCCGAGGGACGCCTGCTCGAAGTCGATGAACCGGATGCCGTCGCTCGTGTGCAGATCGTTGCCCGGGCAGGGATCGCCGTGCAGCAGGGCCAGGCCCGGGGTGTTGGTCAGGCGTGGAGCGCCGGCCAGCCCTGGCGGGCGGGTCAGCCGTTCGACCAGGCCGTACAGGTCAGCGCGCGTTCCCGCTGGCGGGGTGACATCGAGAGCATTGGCGAGGGCGACGAAGGCGTCGACGTCGTCCTCGGTCGGTCCGGACCAGGCCGGGAGCGCATCCGGGTCCGCCGCCCTGGCGCAGGAGTGGAGCCGTGCCAGCGCCTCGGCGTAGCCGACCACCCAGTCCTCGCCGGGTCGTCCGGGCTGCACGTGTTCGACGATGAGGAGGCGCCGGGCCGGGTCGGTGCCGAGGAGTCTGGGCGCCACCGGCGGGGTGACCTGGGACGCGAGTCTCAGCGCGGCCACCTCGCGGGCGTACCGCTCGGCTGCCCGCGGCGCGTCGACGAACTGCTTGACCACGGCACGCCCGCCGACACCGGCCAGCTCCACCCGCCACACCCGCGACCGCGGGCTGCTGCGTAGACGACGCACCCGCCGAGGCGCCCCCAGATCAGCCCGCAACTCCTCCCGCACAGGCGGCCGCGACCACATGACCACTAGAATGGAATATCCGCCGGTAGCACGACGGCCCTGCGGGCGAGCACCGCTTCGGCGAAGATGTCGGGTGGCCGGTAGTGATGCCCCTCGACGTAGTGGAACACCAGGTTAGGCGCGAGCAACAGTTCCCCGCCGGCGCCGACCACGCCGATCTCGGCGCCGACCACGCCGATCTCGGCGCTGCCGAGCCGGGCTTCTTCGCCCCCTCGATGGGCGATGCAGATGGGGGCTGTCATCGTGGCGTGTGGTAGCAGGCAGTTGTGGAATCCCCGGATCGTGGCCGGCTGCACCAGGTGCCTGCCGGACCGCTGCTCGGTCACAACCTCCTGCGGCTGACCCCGGCCGAGCAGCAGACCCGGCGATGAGCGACGCGGCGAGGACCTGCCCGCGGCTCGACCTCTCAGCCACGCTGACCTACGTTGACCACTCCGGCCGCGATCTGCCCGCGCGCCGGAGTTCCGAGTGAAGGAGCCCCATGGAGGGAATCGACCCCGCGGTGCCGCCGAGCGGCACGGGCTGCGCCGACTGCGAAGCCATGAACCCGCCCAGCTGGTGGTTCCACCTGCGGCGGTGCGCCGAGTGCGGACGCGTCGGCTGCTGCGACTCCTCGCCCAACCAGCACGCCAGTGGGCACGCCGCGGCCACCGGTCACCGGTTCGTGCGCAGCTTCGAGCCGGGCGAGAAGTGGTTCTGGGACTACGGCGAGCAGGTCATGTACGAAAGCGGCCCCGCGCTCGCCGCTCCCGAGCACCGTCCGCTGAGCCAGGGCGTGCCGGGCCCGGCCGCGCGGGTGCCCGGTGACTGGGCCGAGCACCTGCACCGGTGACCGGTCAGGCGTCGATGTCCGCGGCCGCGGCGAGCACGCTGCCGAGCAAGCCCGGAAAGCGGGCATCGAGGTCGTCTCGCCGCAGCTGGACGGCGTGCTCCCGGCCCCGCACCCGCGTCGAGGTGACCCCTGCTTCGCGCAACGTCCTGAAGCGGTGCGACAGCGTGGACTTGTGGAGGTCCAGCTCGTACACCGAGACGAAGTCGATCCGGTCCTGCTCGGGCTCCGGGAAGGCGCGCAGGCGCAGGACTACGACGCCCTGTTCGTGCCGGGTGGCCTCGCCCCCGGCGAGTTGCGCAGGAACGAGGCGGCGCTGGACTTCGTCCGTGAATTCGCGGCAACCGGTCGGCCGGTGGCCGCGCTGTGCCACGGACCCCAGGTGCTCATCAGCGCCGGGCTGGCCGAAGGCCGCCGCATGACGTCCTGGCGGGACGTCGCCCCCGAGATACGCGCCGCCGGCGCCACCTACGTCGACGAGCCGACGGTGGAGGACGGACAGTTCATCACCGCCCGTAAACCGGGGGACATGCCGGTGCAGATGCACCGCCTTCTCGAGGTGCTCGACGAGCGTCGTGAACAGAACAATAAGGAGAACGCGTGAAGCACACGGCACTGGGCGACGGTCTCATCGTCCCGGCGCAGGGACTCGGCGCGATGGGCATGAGCGCCTTCTACGGCACCACCGACGAGACCGAGGCGATCGCGACTCTGCGGCACGCCCTCGACATCGGCGTCACCCTGATCGACACGGCCGAGGCGTACGGGCCGTTCGAGAACGAGAAGCTGATCGCCCGCGCGCTCGGTGACCGGCGCGACGAGGCGGTGCTCGCGACGAAGTTCGCCACCGAATTCGACGACGAGGGCCGCCCGCACGGCCTCAACGGCCGCCCGGAGTACGCCCGCCGCGCGGCGGAGCGTTCCCTGCGGCACCTCGGCACCGACGTGATCGACCTGTTCTACCTGCACCGGGTCGATCCCGCCGTGCCGATCGAGGAAACCATCGGCGGCATGGCCGAACTGGTCCGCGACGGCCTCGTCCGCCACATCGGGCTCTCGGAGGTCTCGGCGGCCACCATCCGGCGCGCGCATGCGGTGCATCCCCTCGCTGCGGTCCAGTCGGAGTTCTCCTTGTTCTCCCGGGATGTGCTCGACAACGGCGTGCTGGACACGCTCCGGCAGCTGGGCATCGGGCTGGTTGCGTTTTCCCCGCTCGGCCGCGGCTTCCTCACCGGCCAGATCACCACGGTAGACGACCTGGAGCCCGGCGACGCCCGTCGGACGCTGCCCCGGTTCCAGCCGGAGGCGATCGAGGCGAACCTGCGGGTCGTCGACCAGGTGAGGCGGATCGTCGCGGCCAAGGAGGCCACGCCCGCCCAGGTCGCGCTCGCGTGGGTTCAGGCCCAGGGCGCGGTCGCGATCCCCGGCACCCGGCACCGCTCGCGCCTCGACGAGAACGCCGCGGCCGTCGACCTGGTGCTGACCGCGGACGACCTCACCGCCCTCCGGCGCGCGGTGATCGAAACCGGGGTCGCCGGTGAACGGGACACCGAGGCCGGCTTGGCCCGGATGCACGCGTGATCGGCACAGTGTCCGCCCTGCCGGCTCAGACGTCGGCCGGCTCGTCGAGCACGGTCAACCCTTCGGCGGCCAACGATGCGATCTGCAGCTCCTGCGGAGTGAGCTCGTCCCGACCTCCGATCCTTGGGGAGACGGTGGCGGGCGTGCCGCCGGCGGCGGTGAGCTCAGCGTCCGCCCGCGCCGCCCAGCCCCGCCCCCCGGCATCCTCGAAAGCCGCACTCGCCGCGGCGAGGTGGTGGCGGGCTGCGGTGATCCGCCCGGGCAGCGGCCTCGGCCAGCATCGTCTTGCCGATCCCCGCCTCACCGGCGATGATGACGGCCTGCCCCGTGGCCGTCATCATGTCGATCAGATGAGTCAGCACCGACATTTCCGACGAGCGGCCGATCAGGAGACGTCATCCGTTCTTCCCAGCTGTCCCGCATGAGGACAAAGTCGGCGCCGCCGGCTGTTGGGGCAGGCCACGACACGTCAGCACCACACCACTCCGGAATTCGGCGCCACGAGAGAAAGAACATCGATGACTGAGCCCAAGCCCGTCCTCGAACCGGTCGCCCAGGCCTTCGCCGACGCGAACTCCACGCCCCCGTTCCTATACCAGATCTCCCCGGAAGAGGGCCGCAAGATCGTCGACAGCGTGCAGGCCAATCCCGGCCAGGTGCCCGACGCCGACATCTCCGACCTGACGATCACCGGCGGCCCGACCGGCACTGTGCCGATCCGGATCGTCCGCCCGGCCGGCGCGACCGGTGACCTGCCCGTCATCCTTTATGTTCACGGCCTCGGCTGGGTCTTCGGCGGGCCGCAGACCCACGACCGGCTGATCCGCGAACTCGCGACCGGGACCGGGGCGGCCGTGGTGTTCCCGGACTACAGCCTCTCGCCCGAGGCGAAGTACCCGACCGCGATCGAGCAGATCTACGCCGCGGCGGAATGGATCCACACCCACGGTGCCACGCAGAGCCTGGACGCCAGCCGGGTCGCCGTCGCGGGCGACTCGGTGGGCGGCAACATGGCCACAGTCACCACGATCCTGGCCAAGCAGCGCGGTGGCATCTCCTTCGCCGGCCAACTGTTGTTCTACCCGGTGACCGACGCAAGCTTCGACACCGGCTCCTACCACCAGTTCGAGACCGGCTATTTCCTCGCCCGCGAGGGCATGCAGTGGTTCTGGGACCAGTACACCACCGACCCGGCGCAGCGCGCCGAGATCACCGCATCGCCGCTGCGGGCGACGACCGACGATCTGGCGGGCCTTCCCGAGGCGTTCGTCATCGTCGGCGAGGCCGACGTGCTGCGCGACGAGGGTGAGGCGTACGCGGCCAAGCTGCGCGAGGCCGGTGTGCCGGTCACCGCGGTGCGTTACCAGGGCATCGTGCATGACTTCGTCGGGCTCAACCCGTTGCGTGGCAGCCGTGCCGCGCAAGCGGCGATCACGCAAGGCATCGGCTTCCTCGCCGGCGTACTCGGCACCGCCTGAGGGGCGCCGGTTACAGGCTTGGGCCGTTCCGCGGGCTCACACCTGTAACCAGCCGCTTGCCTGGCCGTCCCGCGTCGAGGTCGATGACGATCACGGGTTTGCGCGACCTCGGCCTTCGACACGGGTCAGCACCTCGACACAGCGCCGCGGACAGCTGCTCTCGAGCCTCGGGCACACGTCGTTCCCGGCGCAGCCACCGGCCGTAAGCCAGTTGGGTCCGTGCCTGTTCCAGTACTGCCAGCCCATCGCGTCCCCGCTCGAGCGACGCTTCAAAATGGATGGCGACCTGGTTGCCTTCGGCGAGCAATGCTCAGCATCGCTGCACCAGCATGTCCAGATCTGGTGACCTCAACCAGGTGGCATCGCGTTCGGCTCCTTCGAGCATTCGTCGCGCCGATGCGACCTTGCCCGAGCCGACTGAGGCGCCCGCTTGCGCTATCGTCGAGCAGGCAGCAGGCGCTGGGACGAGAGCACAGAGGAGGGTCGCATCCTCATGCACGAGATCGCACCGGAGTCGCCGTTCGCCTTGCTCTCGGACGACGAAACCCGCGCCTGGTACGCGTACATGAAGGTGCACTTGCGGTTACGGTACGAGATGAATCGTCAGCTGCGGGCCGAGCATGGGCTCTCCCTCGCCGATTTCGACGTTCTCGTGGCCTTGATCAGCGACGAGCACGCGACTCTCTCGGTTTCCGATCTGGCCATCCGCATCGGGTGGGAGCGCAGCCGAGTCAGTCACCACATCCGCCGCATGGCCGACCGGGGCCTGGTCGAGAACACAGTCAGCGAGACCGACAAGCGGGTCACCGTGGTGTCGCTGACATCTGCAGGGCGCGGCACGCTCGCCGCGGCGTCTTCCAGTCACGTCGAGCTCGTGCGGACGATGTTCCTCGAACCGCTCGACAGTCGGCGAACCCGGCAACTCGCCGAGTTGTTCGAGCAGATCTACGACAACCTCATTGCACACGGCACATTGCCGCGCCCCGCCGACCACCCATGATCCACGTTGCGGTTGTCCCCGTCATCGTTGCCGTGCAAGAAACTCCGGCAGCCGCATCACCGATGGCCGCAACCGGGCGGTGGTGCCGAAGTCCGCGGCGTACGACGGTGGCTTGCCGAACCACTCGTACATGGCTCTCTGATCATCGTCCTCGATCTCATCTATCCGGTCCGCCTCGAACCGCGTCGGCACACCGGACTCGGCCTGCAATGCCTCAGCGATCTCCTCGGCGGTGAGCTCGTCTCCGCCGATCTCCAGGCTTCCGTGGGGAATCTTCCCTGCGTCCATGACAGCCGTCGCGCAGATCTCCCCGATGTCCTCGACCGCGATCATCTGCAACGGGACACCGGGGAGCAACGGATACCGAAACACCCGTTGCCGGTCGTCGCCGGAGACCGGAGACCAGTTGATCAGGTTGTCCATGAAGAACACCGGCCTGATCACCGTCAGATTCACTCTCGAGCCACGCGAAGCGACGTCCCGCAGGTCGGTTCGCACCGTCACCGCGCTGCCACGCTCGATCACGGGGTGATGATCGTGTAGACCTTCGCGATGAGCCCGTTCTCGACGAGGCAGATGTCCATGCCTCTCGCGGCCGGCGCCTGCCCTTCGGGTCCGAAGTGCCAGGCCAGGAAGCCGAGATCGTGGTTGACGAAGATGGGTCCGCCTTCGGTGAACGCAAAACCGGGTGCTTCGTCGAGCAGCCTCTGCGCCTTGGCGTTCAGGGCTTCGCGCCCCACGACGACCTCTTCCGGGTCGGCGAAGACGACGTCTTCGGTGTAGGTGCGCTCGACCGCTGCGGCGCGCAGCAGCGGGTCGCGCTCGCCGAAGACTTCGTGCAGGTTCGCCTTCATCAGCGACTCGATCTCGTCGGACATGGTTCTCCCATTCTCGTCTTACGTGAAGTGTCATCTAATCGTGATAGGCGGTCAAGGCCAAGCCCCGGTCGTCGCGGACCTCGACGGGCCGGCCGAAGGGCAAGCAGCCCGGCATGGCGGGGACGACCCGCGCGATGGTCGATGACCCGGACGGGATCCGCACGGCCGACCCGTCGCTATGCGGGGACTGCGGATTCCCGCTGGCCGGGGCGCCGCGGGCCACGACGCGGTGCCACCAGATCGTCGAACCGCCGCCTCCGCGCCACGCGTGGTGCGGTGCTCACACGTTGCGTGACCTGCGGTCCATCCACGACGGCGACCCCGACGGGCAGCTGTGGGCCGAGGCGATGGCGACGACGCTGCTCGACGCCCACCACGCCGCGTGCGACGCCCGCGACACCGCGCAGAACGCACTCGCGCCCGAGGCCGTCGTCTTCATCCGCAACCACTATCGCGACGCGCTCGCCCGCGGTGAGACCGACAACCACGGCGACCTGTCCTCGCTCGCCCACGACGCCCGCACGCTGATCCGCCGGATGCGCCGCGAGGAGGACATGATCCTCCGGTTCGTCGTCGACCCGACCGTGCCGTTTTCTAACAACCAAGCGGAGCGCGCCGTCAGGCCGGTCAAGGTTCAGCAACGAACCTCCGGTGGGTGCTGGCGGACCCTGGCCGGCCTCGTCGACTTCGCCGTCGTGCAGTCCTATCCATCGACCGCCGCCAAGTGGGGCCTGAACACCCGCGACGTCCTCGAACGCCTCTTCGCAACTGGTCTCTGGCTACCGCCCGCCGCCGAACCCGGCTGACGCGCCCAGCCTGCCATACCGCCATCACGAGCCCCGTGCGCGTCCCGCACGGGGCTCTCCACCCTGCCCTGACGCGGACAAGCGTCAAACGCACCTCCTACCACCCGAGCTGAACAGCTACTTTCCAGGTGGTTAAGCCGGACGCGCGGGCCCCGACGAAGCAACGGGCGCGACCATTAGAGCGGAATATCCGCTGGTAGGACGACGGCCCTGCGGGCGAGCACCGCTTCGACGAAGATGTCGGGTGGCCGGTAGTGGTGTCCCTCGACGTAGTGGAACACCAGGTTAGGCGCGAGCAACAGTTCCCCGCCGGCGCCGACCACGCCGATCTCGGCGCTGCCGAGCCGGGCTTCCTCGCCCCCTCGGTGGGCGATGCAGATGGGGGCTGTCATCGTGGCGTGTGGTAGCAGGCAGTTGTGGAATCCCCGAGTGCGAAGGATGGAGTGGTGGGCGCAAAGATAGAACAGGGCGTCGAGGAAGGCGCCGTCGGGAAGTGCGGTCGGGAATTCGTGCTCGGGCTCCAGCCAGCCGACCGTGAGCGCCGGAGTCCCAGGCGGCGGCCAGCCATCGACCCTGGACGTCACTTCGAGATAGGGATGTGCAGAAAGATCCTTCAGGTATGTCATTGGACGGCCTTTCGCGTCGTTTGCTCTGCTCTTCCTGATGGGCGGCGGTCCTATGGGGCTGCGGCCTACCAGCCCACGACCACCCGGCAGGCAGCCCAGTGCCAGTCCCCCATATTGGGCTCTAGGAGCTCGGAGAGTCGTGTCGGTCTGTCCACGGTTCTAGAGGTTGGCGCTATGTGGAGGTTCGGCCCGGGTAGAAGCGAATAATCTGGAATGCTGCTGCCGGCAGGGTAGGTGAACTTTTCGTAGAAGTCCGGACCTCTCGCCTCGACACGAGCCATGGTCGCGATATCATTTGTCTCGATGGCATATCCGAGCTGATCGGATATCGGCATACCATGTCGGATGTACATCGTCAGGCTGGTGCCTTCGGGGATGGTGACGGTCGAGGGATCGCCGGGCCGGATCGCCCCGTGGCCGGCGAACACGGGCCGAGGCGGTGCCGGGAGTAGATCAATCCCTTCTGTGGCAGGCGGGGTGACGTGGCCGATCCCGAGACCACTCTGCGTGAAAGGCGCCCGGTGGGCGAAGGCGCGGCCGCCGGCGCCAGCGAGGCCGCCCGTGGCGCTGCTGATGGTCAGCTCGGTGAGGTTGACGTGGCCGGGGTGGGCGAGTTGTTGGGCGGCGAGGTCCTCGGCGCCGCCGGCTGCCGCGCCCGAGCCGGCAGCGGCGAGATAGGAACCACCGGCGGACAGCAGACGGGTCGTGCCCTGGCCGGCGCCGCCGCCGACCGCTCCGACGATGCCGCCAATGGCCACGGCGCGGGGATCGAAGTGGCCCGTGACCAGGCCGATGCCGCCGGACGTGGCGGCCCCGACGAGAATGCCGGCGCCGATGGCCTGGCCGCCGGGCACGAAACACAGACCGACGCCGGTGGCGACGACCCCCACAGCGGCCAACGAACCCCAGGGGTCCTCCCTGATGTTCGTCCAGGCCTTCTCGAAGACACCGGCGCGCTGCTGGGAGAGGTAGTCCTGGTATTGACTGTCGGTGAGTGGGCGCTGGCCGGTGGGATCGAGGAAGCCGACCGGATTGTTCCAGGCGTACTGATACGGGTTGGCGGCGCCGGGCATGCCGGGTACGTGCGGAAGCGGATCTGTCGACAGGAACGAACGGGTCGCCGGGTCCAGGACGCGTTCGCGTTGCCAGACGAGACCGTTCACCGCGAGCTCGCCCCGAAACCCGATCGTCGCACCCTGCTCGGTGGCCGGATCGGTGGCCGGCGTGGTCTCGCCCCAGGGGTCATGGGGACCCTGGGCGCCAGGTGGCTGTGTCTCTGGCGTGACCCATCGATCGCCGAGCCGGCGGGCGTGGCCCGGCCCGGCGAGGGAGTCCCACAGCACGGGGGTGCCGCCCACGGCGATCGGAGCGCCACCAGCGTCGGTGACGAGCCGGGTCGTGCTGGCGCCGGTGCGATGGACAGCGTCCAGACGCCCGAGGTCGTCCCAGTCGTAGCTGACGGTGCGGCCGTCGCTGCGCCGTTCGGTGCGGCGGCGGCCGGCGGCATCGTAGCCGTAGACGGTACGGATCCGCTTTCCACCCTCGGCGGTGTCGAGGGTCTCGGTCAGTTGGCCGGCGGCGTCGTAGCGGGCCCGCCTGGTCTGGGTCGTCGTCGTGCCGTCAGCCCGAGACCGTTCTTCGGTGATCAGGCGCCCGCCGAGGTCCCAGCGGTAGCGGTGGCGACCCCAGGGGCCGTCAGCCTGGATGAGCTGACCGGCCGCGTCGTAGGCAAAGCGGACCGGTTGGCCCGCCACGGTGGTGCGGACAAGACGACCGTCGGCGTCGCGTTCCCCGGCCTGGGTGGCCGCGGTCCGGGAGGGCACGCGCAGCCGGCCCCGGTCCGGGTCGATGACGGCATCAAGATCGCCGTCGGCGGCGTACTGGTAGCGCAGGCCGGGCGCGCCGGGGACTCCCACGGTGGTGACACGGCCGTCAGGATCATGGTCCCAGGCGATGGTTCCGGCGGCGGTGGTGCGACGGGTCAGCCGGCCGACGGAGTCGTAGCGCAGCCGGACGTCACGGCCGCCGCCCTCGCGGGCACGGAGGAGACGACCGGCGGGATCGTAGTCGTAGGTGATCTCCGGGGCGTCGGCCGTGAGTGGTCCGCGGCCGGTGATCCGCCCGGCCCGATCTCGCCAGATGCGCGCGCCCGAGCCATCGGCGTGCTGAACGGTGTGGAGCAGGCCGTCGGCATCGCGGCTGATGGTCGTGGTCCGGCCCAGCGGATCGCTGCGGGTCGCCAGCCGGCCGACGGCGTCGTAGCCAAGGCGCGTGGTGCCGCCGAGAGGATCGGTCCAGGACGCCAGCCGTCCGCGCAGGTCGTAGTGATAGGAGCTGACGGCGCCGCGGGGGTCGGTGATCTCGGTCAGTGCCCCGCGGGCGTCATAGCGGTAGCGGTAGGTGGCGCCGCCGGCCAGGGTGAGCCGGGCTGGCAGGCCGAGTGGGGTGTTCTCGGCGACCACGCGGCCGCCGGACGGGCCGGTGATCGCCGAGACGGCGCCCAGACGGTCGTACTCCCAGCGCATGGTGCGCCCGTCCGGACGGATGAGGGCGCTGAGCCGACCAGCCGCGTCCCATTGGTAGCGCTCGGTGGCACCGGAGGGCAGGCGCGTCTCGGCGAGCCGTCCTGCCCGGTCGTAGCGATAGGTGATGGTCCGCCCGGACGGTGAGGTGATGGCGGCCTGGCGTCCGCCCGGCGTCCAGACGTAGGAGGTCTGGTTACCGGCGGGATCAACGACCCTGACGAGCCGCCCGGCCGCATCATGCTCGTGATGGGTGCGCGCGCCGGTGGGATCGGTCTGGCTGACAAGCCGTCCCACGCGGTCGTAGGTCCGCTGCCAGGTCTGACCGCCCGGCCCAGTGATCGCGACCAGGTGACCGCGTCCGTCGTGTTCATGGCGCCAACCGGCGCCGGCCGCGCTGGTACCGGTGGTCTGGTGGCCGTCGGCGTCGTAGCCACGCCGCAAGGTCGCGCCGGCCGGATCGGTGACGGCGACCAGACGGCTCAGGCCGTCGTGGGCGAACGTGAACGCGTTCCCGTCTGGTGCCACGACCTGGCTGGTGTTACCGAACCGGTCGTAGTCGAAGCGCACGGTCGAACCGAGCGGATCGACCACCTCGCTGACACGGCCCGACGGGCCATGGGCCGACTGCCACCGGCTCCCGGCCGCGTCCACGTAGGTCTCGGGACGGCCGGCGGGGGTGTGACCGAACTGGCGCGTCAGCCCGGCGAAACGCTCCAGGATCACCCGGCCGGCCGCGTCGGTCTCCCAGTCCCGAACCTGCCCATCCGGGCCGGTCATCCCGACCAGCCGCCCGGCCCGGTCGTAGCGGAAGGTCGTCTGCCCCCCACCGCGGGTCCAGATGCGGGTGGGCTGGCCGTCGTCGTTCCAGCGCAGGTGACAGGCCACACCGTCCGGATCGACGATGCAGGTCGGCAGGTCGTCGGCGCTGACGGTCAGGCGGGTGACGCCACCGGTGGGATCGACGATCTCGGTCGGGGTGCGAAACGCCGCGGCGTAGGTCCAGCGGGTCTCGTGCCCGCCGGAATCGCTATGCGCCAGCAGACGACCGGCCGCGTCCCAGGTGAAGGATTCGTCGAAATCCTCGGGGCCCGTCCGCCGGATGAGGTTGCCGGCGGTGTCATATTCCATTGCCCAGCGCGCACCAGAACGCTCCTGAACGCCGACCAGCCGGCCGGCCACGTCGAAGCTGCGGCGCATCACGTGGTCGGCGTCATCGACGACGGCCGTGAGCCGGCCGGCCTGATCGTGCTGGTAGCTGTTGATCGCGCCGCCGGATTCGTCGCTGACGATCGTGCGGTGTCCGCCCGAGTAGCGGAAACGCGTCAGCCGCCCCTCGGGGGAACGCTGGCTGATGACGCGGCCCGCCTCGTCATAGTCGGTCTGGACCAGCTCGACACCGTCGGCATCCACGACTCCGAGCAACAGGCCGGCCCGCGCCCGATAGCTTCGTGTGCCGCTTGGCCCGCCGCTGGCTTCGATCAGGTTCGCCGCATCGTCATAGCGGTAGCGAACCGACCGGCCGTCGCTGGTGCGGACCCCGACGATGAGGTCCCGGCTGGTGTCCCAGTCCAGTGTCAGATAACGGCCCGAACGAAGCTCCGACATCCGGACGAGCCGGTCGTTCTCCCAGGCGAGCACACAGGCGCGGGGACCGGACTCGATCCGGACCGGCCGGCCGGCGGGGTCGTACCACCAGCTCTCTTCGGAAGCCTGCCCGGCGTCGCGCACAAAACGGAAGCCTCCGGCCGCCGCTGCATCCGTCGCCGGCCCCCGGGTCGGCGCCGTTGGCTGGTCAGGTTCGGGCTGGTGTTCGGTGGCGGGCGCGATCTCGTTGGGGCTTCCCTCCGCCGAATCTGAGGGGGCGGCAGCCAGGCAATAAAGGACGGCACCCAGCAACGGCATGGGGGAGGGATCGCCCGCGGTCGGGCGCCGCACCAGCGATTCCGCGCCGTCCGGAGACCGCCACCGCACGACGTCCGCGGTGAGGTCGAGAGCGGTGTCGGCCCAGCAGCTCCAGCCCAGACCAAGAACACCGCGGTCGGCGAAGGCTCGTGAGTTGTAGGTGCGCCGCCAGCCCAGGCCGGCAGCTCTTCCCGGCATCGGCAGGTCCAGTTCGGACTCGACGAGGTTGCCGTTGGCCGTGCACACCGGGTCCTCGGCGAAGCCGCTGTCCAATGGGCGGCCCCGAATCTCCGGAGCATCCACCGTCAATGCTGTTGACGGCAGGGCGCCCACACCAGCCTTGGCCAGCGCGGCGGCAATCATGGTATCTCTGATCGTGACTATTCCGGCCGCTGTTCCTGGGGAACCGCCGTCCGCCGCGACAAAAGCCCCCTTGACACTGTCGACGAACCGCTCGCGCTCCTGGGCGTCGATCAGGTGGGTGGACATCTTCGCCCACAGGTCCGGATGGTTCAACGTGTACTGCGAGCCGAACGCCGACACCACCGAGTCGTAGCGGCTCTGTACCGCCGAAACCGCGCCTGACAATTCGGTCCGTGCCGCCGCAGCGTCGGTGACGAAGGTCTGCAGGTCGTCCGGGTCGGCCGCGCTGGTGGTCACCGGTCAACCGGCCGAGTAACCAGGAATGATCAGGCGATGCGTCACCGCGGTGCCTCCAGTAGCTCGGGTCAGGATGATCGAAAGCCTGGGCGGTCGACGTCCGGCAACGGCCCACCTTTTACCATAAACCCGCTCTTCGCTACAAAAGTCCAGGTGGGGACGCTCGGCGATGAAATTGCCTCGAGGTTGTGGTGCCTCGGCCGATTCCAGGACGGCGCCCGTCAAGCCCGGTTATGGGCAGGGTCGCTGTCACTGGTCGGAGGACGACGAGTCGTTCAGGGAGACGGCTTATCTGCTTCGCAGCCAGGAGAACGCCCAGTGCCTGGTCATCGCCATCGACCGGCTGGAGAATGGCGGCGGAGCTGTGCGGGATCCGGTGGAATGAGTCATCCGGACCGCCGTGCTTCCCCGCCGGTCATCGGCGGGGGAGATGGCGGGTGTGGGTGTAGGGGCGGCGGCCGAAGGCGAGGATCCTGGCGGGGTGAACGGCGTAGACGTGCGCGATGCCCTCGCCGCCGGGATGCCGGAAGGCGCCGTCATGGACGTCGAAGCGCCAACTGCCGTCCCATTTGGTGCGCCAGGCGGCTGCGAGGCGTTCCAGGGTCGCCGCGTCGGTCACGCGGGAAGCCGTGCCCTCGACCATGACGTCGAGGCCGCTGTCCCAGGTGTCGGTGCCGGTGGTGATGACCACGTGGGGGTTGGCGGCGAGGTTGACGGCCTTCTGCTCGGCCGGGCCGGTGCTGAAATGCAGGGCGTCGTCGAGCCAGACGGCGACCAGGGGGGTGACGTGCGGCCGGCCGTCGGCGCGCACCGCGGAGATCCAGCTGATCTGGGCGGCCTCGAGCACGGCGCGGGCCTGCGCCCAGGTGGTGGCCTGAGTGCCGGCGTCGCTGAAGCGCTCGTCGAGCTCGGTCAGCGGCTCATCGTTCATAGTCGCCTCGCTTCCCCGCGGGGCCGGTCCGCAACCGCCGTGGCGCCGGTGCGGCCGGTGGGGCGGCACCCGCCGCCAGCCGTCCGGCCCGGTCCGGGTGACGTGCTCTCTGGCCATCGATGTCGCCAGCCGTCCGCCGTGGCCATGTGGGAGGATTGATATCTGTTGCCGGTTGAGCGCCGGATAGCGCCGGGTGATGCCGTATGATCGTGAGTGTGAACCTCAAGGAGTGGGCTGTCGCGAACGGGGTCGGGTACTCGACCGCCCGACAGTGGTTCCTTGACGGCAAACTGCCGGTGCCCGCCCGCAGGGTCGGGGGGCTGATCCTCGTCGACGAACCCGCGCTGCCAGCTACCGGCACGACGGCGGTGTATGCCCGGGTGTCGTCCGCTGACCAGAAGCCGGACCTGGACCGGCAGGTCGCGCGGATCGTCACCTGGGCGGTCGGGCAGAACCTTCCCGTCGGCAAGGTGGTCACCGAGGTCGGGTCGGCGCTGAACGGCCATCGCCGGGAGTTCCTCGCGCTGTTACGTGACCCGCAGGTGACGACGATCGTCGTCGAGCACCGGGACCGGTTCGCCCGGTTCGGCGCCGAGTACGTCGAGGCGGCGCTCGCCGCATCTGGCCGGCGGCTGCTGGTCGTCGACCCGGCCGAGGTCGACGACGACCTTGTCCGGGACGTCACCGAGATCCTGACGTCGCTGTGCGCCCGGCTGTATGGCCGGCGCGCTGCGACGAACCGAGCCCGCCGGGCCGTCGAAGCCGCCACGGAGGCGTCCGAGTGAGGACGCTTGCGGCGTACCGGTTCGCCCTCGACCCGAACGACGCCCAGCTCGCCGCGCTGTCCCGGCATGCCGGCGCGGCCCGGTTCGCGTTCAACTGGGGTCTGGCCCGGGTGAAGGCCGCGCTGTCGCAGCGGGAGGCAGAGAAGTCCTACGGCATTCCTGACAGTGCGCTCACTGCCGTGCCGTGGACGCTGCCCGCGCTGCGACTCGCCTGGAACCAGGTCAAGAACGACGTCGCCGGGTGGTGGGCGGTGTGCTCGAAGGAGGCGTTCTCCGCCGGCCTTGACCACCTCGCTCGGGGGCTGAAAGCGTTCTCCGACTCCCGCAGGGGGAAGCGGAAAGGCCGCAGAGTCGGGTTCCCCCGTTTCAGGAAGCGCGGGAAGGGCCGCGACAGCTTCCGGTACACCACCGGCGCCTACGGCCCGGCCGGCGACGTGCGGGTGAAGCTGCCCCGGATCGGCCGGGTGAAGGTCTGTGAGTCGATGGGCGCGCTTACCGGTCGGCTGGCGGGCGGTTCGGCACGGCTGCTGGGTGCGACGGTGTCGCGCAGCGCCGGCCGCTGGTTCGTGTCGTTCACGGTCGAGGTGGACCGGGAGGTCCCCGCCGGCCCGTCTCCGCGGCAGCGCAGGGCCGGGCCGGTCGGCGTCGACCTCGGAGTGAAGCATCTCGCTGTCCTCTCCACCGGCGAGACGATCCCGAACCCGAAGCATCTCGGCGGGTCGCTGCGCCGGCTGCGTACCGCGTCGCGCGCTTACGTCCGGTCGAAACCCGGTTCGGCCGGCCGGCGCAAGCGGGCCGGCCGGCTCGCCCGTATCCACGCTCGGGTCGCCTGCCAGCGCCGTGACGGGCTGCGCAAGCTCACCACCCGGCTCGCGAAGAACCACGACACGATCGTGGTGGAAGACCTGCATGTGACCGGAATGGTCCGTAACCGGCGGCTGGCCCGTGCGGTCGCCGACACCGGCATGGCGCAGATCCGCCGCCAGCTTGCCTACAAGACCGGCTGGTACGGATCGACCCTCGTCGTCGCGGACCGCTGGTACCCAAGCTCGAAGACCTGTTCCGGCTGTGGCTGGCGAAACCCAAACCTGACGCTGTCGGACCGCACCTTCATCTGCCAGTCCTGCAGGCTCGTCCTCGACCGCGACCTGAACGCCGCGGTCAACCTGCGTTCCCTCGTCGCCGCCAGTGCGTCGGAGACGGTAAACGCCCGTGGAGTCGACCGTAAGACCCGCGCGAGCGGGCGGGTGGCTGCGAAGCGGGAACCCGGCACCGCGCGAGCGGATCAGACCGGGAGTGCCTCGCCGAGAGGCGGGGCGGCATGACCGCTAGCACATCTGGCGCTCTCATGCAACGGTTCAGGGCATCTGTCGCATATGGGCGAAGAGGAGTGGCGATGCAGCTACCGGGTGTCGGGACCGAGGCCACCGACGGGGCTGGTACGCGTTCCTGGGTAGATCACGGGTCGGGAGAGGATCCGCCGACGCAGCCCTCCGCCATCCCACCGCTCCCCGTTCTGACGGCGACCGAGGCCGGGCCGCCGAGTGCCCCTCAGTCTCCTGTCGCGCCAGACACACCGGGCACGCCAGACAGCCCGGGCGCATGGGGTGCGCCGTCGGCGCCGGGAGCCACGCTGGCCGCGTCACCGGCGCAGGGAGCGAAGCCCCCGGCGGGCCCGCCCGCCCCCGAGCGACCCGAGCGCCGCCGCAGGCGCCTGATCGCCGCGACGTCAGGTGCGGTCGCCCTGGTCGTCGCGATCGCGCTCACGGTGTGGGCGACGGCCAGATCGGGTGGTTCGCCGTCGGGCGGGCACGAGGCCGCCGCCGGTAACGCGGGGTCGGCCTCGGTCCCGTCGAAGGGGTCACGTTCGGCTGCGGCCGAGGCGGCGAAGGACGCGATCGGTGGGGCCGGCGGCGCGGGCGGGGCCGGCGACGCGGAGGGAACAGGAGCAGCCGTCGGGAGGGCGCCGAGCCCGGCCGGAGCCATCGAAACCGCGCTCGATCCATCGTCGCTGCCGGTCCGGTCGGCGACGGGTGGCCCGGGCACGAGCGGCGGGGGATCGGCTCCGGGCGGATCAGGCTCGGCGGGGACGGGCTCCGGCGGGACGGCCCCGGGCCCCGCGCGGGTGCCGACACCGGCACCGAACCCGAACCCGAAGCCGAGCCCGAAGCCACCCGCGCCCGCGCCGTCATCGGCGCCCGCCTCGAAGGCCAACCCATACACGCCAAGCCAGGTCTGCGGTGCCGGCTACTCCCAGATCGACCAGCAGGCGCTGGGCAGCACCGCCAAGATCTATCTCCTGTACGACGGCACACGGAACTGCGTGGTGACGATGAAGTACGGAGCCGGGGTGGGCACCGCCCAGGCGATGACCGCCTGGGTACAGGTCCAGGGATCCTCCACGAAGCAGGTGGACTCCGGCAGCTATGCGTACTACGCCGGCCCGAAGTACGTCACCGCGCCCGGCCGGTGCGTGAAGTGGGGCGGAACCTACGCCGGCACTTCCTACACGAGCGGCTGGGAACACTGCGGGTAGCAGTCGGCGCGGACCGGCCGGCTGGCCGGTGACGGCGTTCCGGCCAAGCCAGCTGGGCGGCGGAGGAGGCCGCAGGTCGGCCAGGGCATGACTCGATCGTGCGTGCCCGCGGCCCGGCGGGGTCGGGACAGGATAGCCGGCGGATTGCCTCGTGGCGATGGTGCCCCCACCGTGAGGGGACGTTCCCGGCGTCGATAGGTTGACGTCACTTCCTTCTCGGGAATCGGGGACGAAAGGCGGTCGCGATGACAGGAGCGGTACCGCCCGACTCGTCGATCCCACAACTGCTGGTCACCGTTGGAACAAGGGTGTACCCGGTTGACGCGCCCCACGAGTTCACGTTCGGACGTGCCCCGGACAACACGTATCGCCTTGACGGCAATGATCTGGAGACTCCTCGGTACGTCGGCGCCCTCACATTCCATGTCCGGCACTGGTGGGTTGTCAACAGGAGCACAAGAAACTCGTTGACCGTGTTCGAGGACGGCCTTCGGGTGACGTTGGCCCCTGGTGAGTCGCGGCTGCTTTTCAGACCAATAACGCTGTGGGCGGCCGGCCGAGGCCGTGGTCACTGGCTGGACATCGACCTGCCGGCCGTTTCCGGCGGGTACCGGCGTGGTGGAAGGGCCGGCCGCGGGTCGAGGGCGGCGGGTGCGGACCGGTCGGCGCCGGCGTCGCCCGCCTGGGCGCGGGACATCGAGGAACCGCTGCTGGAGCCCCTGTTCCGGGCAGGCGGCCCGTCCGAGCCGATGCCCGCGCCGCGATCCCCTCGCGTCGTCACCGCGCCGCGGTCGGGTGGCAGAGTTCCTGGTCCACGAGGGTGGTGACGGCCTGCTGGGCCTGGTCGCCGTTGTCGCCGGTGCTGGCGACGACGACGGTGCGGTGGGTGTCGGGGTTGATGCCGTCCCAGATGTGGAAGCCGGGTACGTCGCCCGGGTGGCCGTAGTAGCCGCCGCCGCAGGACAGCGGGAGCCAGCCCAGGCCCAGGCCGTAGCGCACGCCGGGTGCCAGTGAGTCGGCCGGGATCGTGGTCTTCATCGCGGTGAGCGTCGCCGGGGCGAGCAGGCGGCCGCCGAGCAGGGCCGTGTAGAAGCGGGTCAGGTCGTCGGTGGTGCTGATCATGGAGCCGGCGGCGTCGGCGGCGGTCGGGTTGAAGACCGTGACGTCGACAGGGGTGGACGTGCCGAAGGTCGAGTACCCCTCGGCGTGCGGGCCGAGCAGGAACGGGAAGGCGCCCGGGGTGAACGTGTGCCGCAGGCCCAGCGGGCGGATGATGCGCGCGTTCACCTCGTGGGCCCAGCTCTGGCCGGCGACCCGGTGGATGATCATCCCAGCGAGGATGTAGTTCGTGTTCGAGTACGACATTCTGCTGCCGGGCGCGAAGCCGGGCGGATGCTTCATCGCCATCGCCACCAGTTGCTGCGGGGTGTAGCTGCGGAACCTGGCCGCCCTGTATCCGTCGGCGCTGGTCAGCTGCGTGAGGTCGTCGGTGTAGTTGTAAATGCCGCTGGTGTGCTGTAGCAGCTGACGGACGGTGATGCGACTGCCGTCGTTGCCGTTCCCGGTGACGGTCCCGGGCAGCCAGCGCGCGACGGTGTCGTCGAGGGACAGCCGCTTCTCCTGGACGAGCTGCAGTATGACGGTGGCGACGAACGTCTTCGTGGTGCTGCCGATGCGGAACTCGGCGTCCAGCGGCACCGGCGCGCCGGAGGTGAGGTCGGCGACGCCGGCCCGCGCGCGGCGGCTGCCCGCCGGCGTCGTCACCTCCGCGAGGACGCCGACCGCCCCGCCGTCGTGGATCGCGTTCACCTGGCGTTGCAGCGCATCGTCGTGCTGGCCGGTCCGTGGCGCGGAGCTGGGGGTGGCGCTGGTCGCAGGGGTGGGCTTCGTCGCGGCCGCGGCCGCGACGCCGGCGGCGAAGGCCGGGGCCGTGGAGGCGAGGGCGACCAGCGTCGCCAGCGCGGCCGTCGTCGCGGCGACGACCGCTCGCGGCAGGAGTCCGCGCGCGGCGAACGTGGGCTGGTGGCCTGGCGGCGTGAGCGGTTCCGCGAGGTCCCGCGGTGTCGAGGTCATGACCCAGACGATCTCAACGGGCTGGCGGACGCACAGCGGTGCGCGCACCCGTCTTGCCGGTGGGGATGGCCCCCGCACCGAAGCTGACCGTCGCACTACCTACCCGGCTGGCACGAGCTCTGGTTGGGCTCTCGAACACTCAGCTGAGCAGAGTTCGCAATTCCTCAGCATCCATACCGGCCTGGCGAAGAATTGATGCGAGAGTACCGGTCGCCAGCTCGCGGTGAAGCGGAACGATCACGGTTCGGGCTTCGGTCTTGCTTCGGAGCTTGCAGTGAGAGCCACGGGTGCTCACCTCGTCGAAGCCGGCCCGACGCAACGCCCGAACCACCTCCGAGCCCGAGACTCGGGGTAGCGCTGATGTCACGCGGAAAGGCGGATGTCGACGGGTGCGACGATCGGACCGTCGACGGAGGCTGCGGGGATCGGCTCGTCCTCGAAGTACAGTTCCAGCGCCTCACGGAGGTTCGCCAGCGACTCCTCCACGCTCGGTCCCTGACTGGTCACCTCAACCTCGAGGGCCCGCGCCACATACCAGTCGCCTTCGTGTGTGACGACAGCGGTCAGCCGGACAGCTCGCTCCATGGAGATCATTCTAGTACCGGCGAGTGCGCATCGCGCGAGTTCCCTCCGGCGACGCGCACCCGAGTCGGCGACAGGTTGGGTGACCTGCCGGGACGCGGCCGGTAGTCGACGTCGACGTGTTCCATGTCTGTCCGAGTTGCTGGTCCCCCGCGGATCCCGTCTCGTGTCTCGGCTTCGGGTTGTCGGCAGCTGTCGACAGGCGTAGGCTCCCCCGCATGCCCGACAGCACGAACGCGCTGGTCACCCCAGGTGCGAAGGCGGAGCAGCTGTACGAGCGGATCAAGGCTGATCTGGTCGCCGGCCGGCTGACGCCGGGGCAGCGGCTGTCCGAGGCGTCGCTGTCCCGGCAGTACGGGGTGAGCCGCTCGCCGATCCGCGAGGCGACGATCCGGCTGGAGACCGAGGGCCTGATGGAGCGGCGCGGCATGGTCGTCCGCGTCCGGGAACGGTCCCCCGAGGAGATCGTCGACATCTACCGGGCGCGGGTGTTCCTGGAGGGCGCGCTCGCCGCCGACGCGGCGACCCGCCACCGCGACCTCGACCTTCTCCGCCTGGAGCAGGCCGTCATCGCGGAGGCGGGCATCGATCCGGCCGACAGCGCCGCCACCGTGCGCGCCAACCGCGCGGTGCACGACGCGCTCGCCGCCGCGGCTCACAACGCGACCCTCGCCGACCTGCAGCAGCGGCTCACCGCCCAGGTCACGCATTTGCCGGCCACCACGCTGAGCTTTCCGGGCCGCTGGGCGCATGCGCACGACGAGCATCGCCGCCTGCTCGCCGCGATCCGCGACCGCGACGCCGAGACCGCCCAGCGCATCGCCGAGGGCCACCTCGCCCGGGCCCGCGACCTGCGCCTGCGCCTGTTCACGACCGAGTCCGCGCCGGCCGTCACCGCGCTGGCGGCGCCGCGTTCGACCGAGGCCGCCCCGCGTTCGACCGAGGCCGCGCCGCGGCCGGTGGAGGGAGACGCCTGATGAACCTTGGCGGGGACTTACGGGTCTACGCGATCCAGTACGCGCTGCGGGACGGCGTGGCGCCGGCGGAGGTGTTCCACCACGCCACCGCCGCCGACACCGAGCGGAGCATGGCCTACTACGTCTGGCTGATCGCCGGGTCGCGTGGCGCCGTCCTCGTCGACACCGGCTTCGACCGGGCGATCGCGAAGCGCCGCGGCCGCGAGCAGGTGCTGCGCGGCGACCCGCTCGACGCGCTGGCCGCTCTCGGCGCTCCCGCCGCCGACCTCGACGAGATCATCCTGACCCATCTGCACTTCGACCACTGCGGCGGGCTGGACCGCTTCCCGAACGCGCTGGTCCGCCTGCAGCGCCGCGAGATGGAGTTCTGGACCGGGCCGGCGGCCTCCCGGCCGTCGTTTCGCCGGGTCGTCGAGCCCGAGGACGTCACCGGCGTCGTCGTCCGCAACCTCGACGGCCGGGTGCTGTGGTCCGACGGCGACGAGACGCTCGCCCCGGGTGTCTCGGTGCACCGGGTCGGCGGGCACACCGCGGGGCTGCAGGTGGTGCGGGTCGAGACCGGCCGGGGCGTGGTTGTGCTCGCCTCGGACGCGAGTCACTACGAGGACAACCTGACCCAGGACCGGCCCTACTCGGCGGTCGACTCGGTGAGCGGCGCGCACGCCGCGTTCGACCGGCTGCGCGCTCTGGCCGGCCCCGACGGCCACATCATCCCGGGCCACGATCCGGCGGTGATGGCGCGCTACCCCGACGCGGCGGCGGGCCTCGAGGGCGTCGCCGTCGAGCTGACGGGTGGCCCCGTCCGCGCGGATCGCTGACGGAAGGCGGCTCTGCCACGGAAGCGGACACGGGCGTGGGCAAGGCCGCGGGCACGGACATGGGCACGACGCGACGAGGAGGGTGTGGATGAGGACGGCCGTGATCGGTCTGGGCACGATGGGGGGAGCGGTCGCCGAGCGGCTGGTCGCCTCGGGGTTCGAGACGCTCGTGTACGACATCAGCCCGCAGGCGGTCGCCCGGGCGGTGGAGCACGGTGGCGTGGCGAGCACGCCGGAGGGGCTGGGCGCGGCCGACGTCATTGTCGTCAGCCTGCCCAACGACGAGATCGTCACCGCGAGCGTGATCGACAGCGGAGTGCTCGCGTTCTGGTCGGGGCGGGTGCTCGTCGAGCTGAGCACGACGCTGCCGCGCACCGTGCTGGCCGTCGCCGAGGCCGCGGCGGTGCACAACGTCGCCGTCGTCGACGCGCCGGTCAGCGGGGGGCCGAACGAGGCCCGCGCCGGCAAGCTCGTCGAACTGGTCGGCGCCGAACCCGCCGCGCTGGAGCGGGCCCGGCCCGTCCTGGAGGTGCTCGGCACGGTCGAGCACGTCGGGCCGGTGGGGACCGGCAAGACGGTGAAGCTGGTGAACAACCAGATGGCGATGGGTGCCATCGTCGTCGCCGCCGAGGCGTTCACCCTGGGCGAGAAGCTCGGCATGGACCGCGACGCCCTGTTCGACGTGCTCAGCCGGTCCGGCGGGCGCTCGTTCCACTTCCTCAAGCGCTGGCCGTACGTGCTGGCCGACGACTACCACGCCCGGTTCGCGGTCTCGCTCGCGGAGAAGGACCTGCGCCTCGGTCTCGCGCTCGCGCATGACGCCGAGCACCCGATGCCGACGGGGAGCATGGTCCACCAGGTCTTCGAGATGGCCCGGGCCCGCGGGCTGGGCGGCGAGGACTGCGTCGCCGTCATCAAGATCTTCCAGGACTGGGCGGACCAGAACCGCTCGGAGCAGTCCCGCCCGGAGCCGGGACATTGACGTCCTCCCCCGCCTGAAGGCGGGGGATTCCAACTCCTACATACCCACCAGGGGGTGCGCAGTGTTAAGGTTCGCGGTTCACGGGCACCGGCAACCCGGCGCCTCCCCGCGCAGTCACCGCACGTCCTGCGGCGATATTCATTGCAGCGTTCACATCGGCGTTGCTCTGGAACCCGCAGGCGACACAACAGAATTGCGCTTGGCTCTCACGCGATTCCGCTGCCACATGCCCGCAGGCCGAGCAACGCTGACTCGTGTAGGCGGCCGGGATCTTCTCGACCCGGCCGGGGGCTTTCTGTTCCAACCGCCGGGCGAGAAGTCCCCAGCCGGCAGCGAGGATGCCCCGGTTCAGCCCGGCCTTCTGCGCCACGTTCCGGCCCGGCGCCTCCACCGTGCCCCGCGCCGACCGGGTCATACCCCGAACGTTCAAATCCTCGACGCGGATCAGATCGTACCGGCGTGCCAGGTCGGTACTGGTCTTCTCGACCCAGTCCTTCCGCCGGTCGGCCTCCCGGGCTTTCACCCGGGCGATCCGGGCTTTCAGCGCGGCACGCCGGTTGCTGCCACGCCGGGCGTGGGCGAGGCGGCGCTGGAGCCGTCGCAGCCGGGCGGCTTCTGCAGGCCGCAGCCCGGGGCATCGCAGCAGCTCGCCCGTACTGAGCGCGGCCGACGCCGTCACACCCCGATCCACCCCGACAGCCTCGCCCACGCCCGGCGCGGCGATCGGGGCGGGCACGGCGGCGAACGCGACATGCCAGCGGCCAGCACGGTCCCGCGTCACCCGGTAGGAGCGTGCGTCCGGCACCGTCCGGCTACGACGAAACCGCACCCAGCCGACTTTCGGGATCCGCACCTCGGACCAGCGGCGGTTGACCTGTCGCACATCGGAGGGTTTCACGGCAACGATCCGAAACCCCTCGGACCGACCGCGTTTCCGGAAACCGGGTTTCCGGTGGGAGCCGCGAAAGAAGCCGGCCATGGCGGTGGAGAAGTCCCGCAAAGCCTGCTGTTGAACGATGATACTGCCCGCGGCGAGCCAGTCGAAAGCGCGGCGGGCTTCGGTCAACTGCCGGTTCTGCTCCACGTAGCCGGGTGCGGGTCCGCGGCGGGGATTCCACCACGACTGCTGTTCGACGGCGAGGTTCCACACGTACCGCGTATGCCCGCAATGCTCGACCATCGCCACTGCCTGTATGGCGGTGGGATAAAGTCGGTAGCGGGACATACTCCGATTCTACGAATGGGATATCTACCTGTGGCCAACCATGGTCGCCGTTTCCTCCCCGGCCTGAACGCCGGGGCATCCACGGCGAGATCCCGGTGAGCGACACGCGGGCGGTCACCGCGGAGCTCGCCGACTGGATCCACGGCCTTGGCGCGCCGGGTGCCCCGGTGATGCCGGCGTCGGTGGCGGGGCAGGTGCGGCGCCTGGTGCTCGACTTCCTGGCGGCGGCGATCGCCGGGACGGACACGGTGGCGGCGGTGGCCACCCGGGAGCTGGTCGCCGAGATGTATCCCGGTGACGCGGCGACGGTGCTCGGCGGCGGCCGGGCGTCGGTCGCCGGCGCGGCACTGGCCAACGGCACGGCCGCGCACGCGCTCGACATCGACGACGGCTACACCCCCGGGTCGGTCCATCCGAGCGCGCCGACGCTACCCGCCGTCCTCGCCGCCGCGCAGGCCCTCGGCGCCGACGGTCCCACCACGCTGCGGGCCGCCGCGGTCGCCGTCGAGGTGACCTGCCGACTCGCCGCCGCCGGCCATCCGGCGACCCGCGACGCCGGCTTCCACAACACCGCGATCGCCGGCGTGTTCGGCGCGTCGGCCGGCGTCGGCCTGCTGCTCGGCCTGGACGCGGAGCAGACGCGCTCGGCGCTGGGCCTCGCCGGGTCGCACGCGGGTGGGCTGTTCGAGTTCCTCGGTAGCGGCGCCGAGGTCAAGCGGGTGCACGCCGGCAAGGCGGCCCGCGACGGCGTGATCAGCGCCTACCTCGCCCGCGCCGGCGTAACCGGCCCCGACACTGTCCTCGAAGGGCCGAACGGCTACTTCCACGCCTTCGCCCGCGACCACTGGAACCCGGCGACCGTCCTCGACGGTCTCGGCGAGGACTGGCTGCTCGAACGGACCTACGTCAAGATCTACCCCTGCTGCCGGCACGGCCACGCCGCCGTCGACGCGATCCTCGACCTGCGCGGCGAGCACGCCCTCGCGCCCGACCAGATCGACGAGATCCGCGTCGACACCTACGACGTCGCCGCCCGCCACGGCCACACCGACGTCGCCACCCTCATCGACGCGCAGATGAGCCTGCCCTACGCCGTCGCGGTGGCGCTCGCCGACGGCGAGATCGGCCTGCGTCAGTTCGACGCCGCCCATCGCACCAACCCCGAGCTCGTCGACCTGGTGTCGCGGGTGCGGGTGACGTCGGACGCCGAGCTCGACGCCCGCTACCCGCGTTCCCGCCCGGCCCGGGTGACGGTGCGCCGCCGCGGTGCCGGCGACGCGCCGGACCTGGTCGCGCTCGTCGACCAGCCGCTCGGCGAACCGTCCCGGCCCGTCGACGACGTCCAGCTCACCGCGAAGTTCCACCGGCTTGCCGAGCCCGTCCTCGGCGCCGACGCCGCCCGGCGCGTCGTTGACCGGGTATGGGCGTTCGACGACGTGTTGGGCCTCATGTCCGCCCTGCAGGCCGCCCCTGCGCCGGCCACCGACCTTCCGCCGACCACCGTTCCCGCGGCGCCCGTCGCACGGAAGCGGATCACGACACAGGAGAGTGCATGACCGCCGCGATCGACCCCGGGGCCAGAATCGACGACGAGGACCGCGGTGCGTTCGCGGCCTCCGTCCGCCAGTTCGCGAAGGACCGGCTCGGCGCCGACGCGCTGCGCCGCGCCCACTCGCCCGGCTACGACTGGCAGGTCGCGGGGCTGCTCGCCGAGCAGGGACTGATCGGGCTGACCGTGCCGGAGGCCGACGGCGGCCAGGGCGCGTCGCTGCTCGACGCGGTCGTCGCCATCCAGGAGGTCGGCCAGGTCTGCCCGCGCAGCGCCGACGTCGTGCAGGCCGGCAACTTCGGCCCGCTGCGTACCTTCGCCGAGTACGCCTCCGCCGAGCAGAAGGCCCGCTGGCTGCCCGACCTGCTCGCCGGCAGGACGCTGATCGGCCTCGGGATGAGCGAGACCGAGGCCGGCTCCGCCGTCACCGACCTGCGCACCACCGCCACCCCGGACGGCGACGGCTACCGCGTCGACGGCACCAAGATCTGGTCGACGCACAGCATCGACGCCACCCTCTACCTGGTCTACGTCCGGTTCGGGCCGGGCGTCGGCGGCATCGGGTCGGTGCTCGTCGAGCGGGGCACGCCGGGGCTCACGGTCGGCGAGCCGTCGGAGTACCTCAGTGGCGAGCAGTGGGCGCCGCTCGTCTTCGACAACTGCCACATCCCCGCGGAGAACGTGCTGCTGGGTCCGGGCGGGTTCAAGAAGCAGATCAGCGGGTTCAACGTCGAGCGACTCGGCAACGCGTCCCGGTCGCTGGCGCTGGGCCGGCTCGCGTTCACCACCGCCCGCGAGCACGTGCTGGCCCGCCACCAGTTCGGCCGGCCGCTCGCCGAGTTCCAGGGCATCCAGTGGAAGTTCGCCGACATGGCCGTCGCCCTCGACTCGGCGCAGCTGCTGCTCGACCGGGCCGCCCGCGGCGCGGCGAACGGACTGCCCTCGGCGTACGAGACGTCGGTCGCCAAGCTCGCCGCCAACCAGGCCGGCTTCCTCGCCGCCGACCAGTCGATGCAGGTCATGGGCGCGATGGGCTACAGCACCGAGACGCTTGTCGAGTACTGCTTCCGGCGCACCCGCGGCTGGATGATCGCCGGCGGCTCGATCGAGATCCTGCGCAACCGCATCGCCGAGGACGTCCTCGGCCGCCGCTTCAGCCAGCGGGGCTGACGATGGCCGAGATGACGGGGGCCGAGATGACGAGGGACGCGGCTCGCGTGCCGTTGCGGGGGGAGGCGCTGGCGGCGGCCTTGTTCGCGCCTCGGGCCGTGGCGCTCGTCGGCGCGTCCGCCGATCCGACGAAGGCGTCCTCGCGGCCGCTCGGCTATCTGCGGGGCAGCGGCTACGCCGGGAACGTGTACCCGATCAACAGCGGCCGTCGTTCGATCGGCGCGGAACCGGTCTACTCCTCGATCGAGGATCTGCCCGAGGTGCCCGACCACGCGTTCCTCATGACGCCGACGGCCGCCACCGTCGGCGCCGTCGAACAGTGCGGACGCCGCGGCGTTCCGCTGGTGACGGTGCTGGCCGGCGGGTTCGCCGAGGCCGGGCCGGCCGGCGCGCAGCGCCAGCGCGAGCTGGAACAGGTCGCCGCCCGCTACGGGATCCGGCTGCTGGGCCCGTCCAGCCTCGGCGTCGTGAACACCCGCAACGGCCTCACCCTCACCGCCAACGCCGCCTTCGCCGACGTCACCGGTGCCGGTGCCGGTGCCGGCGGGACGGGCGGGATCGTCGTCGCCTCGCACTCCGGTAGCATGATCGGCGCGCTGCTGTCCCGAGGGAGGGTCGCTGGGACCGCTTTCTCGCACCTGGTGTCGGTCGGCGGCGAGGTGGATCTCAGCATCGGCGAGATCTGCCAGGAGACGCTCGCCGACCCCGCCGTCACCGGCTACCTGCTGTTCCTGGAGAACCTGCGGCACGCCGGTGAGCTGCGGGCCTTCGCCGCGGCCGCCGCCAAGCGGGGACGGCCGGTGCTCGCCTACAAGCTGGGCCGGTCCGCCGCCGCCGCCGAGCTCGCCACCTCCCACACCGGCGTCCTCGCCGGCGAGGACGACGTCGCCGACGCCTTCCTCGCCGACTGCGGCATCGCCCGGGTGCACACCCTCGACGGCCTGCTCGAGGGGCTGCCGCTGCTCGGCCGCGTCCCCGCGACCCCGGCGCCGGTCGCCGCGGCGCGGGTCGGCGTCGTCACCACGACCGGCGGCGGCGCGGCGATGGTCGTCGACCAGCTCGGCGTGCGCGGGGTGACGGTCGTCGGGCCGTCGGCCGCCACGCTCGACGCGCTCGCCGCGGCCGGCGCACCGGCGGCGCCCGGGGCGATCGTCGACCTCACCCTGGCCGGCACCCGCCCCGAGGTGATGTCCGCAGCCCTGGACACGATGCTCGGCTGCGGCGAGTTCGACCTGGTCATCGCCGTCGTCGGCTCGTCCGCCCGGTTCTCGCCGACGTTCGCCGTCCAGCCGATCATCGATCGGGCGGACCGGCCGGGCCTCGCCGCCTTCCTCGTCCCGCACGCTCCCGAGGCGCTGGCGTCGCTGCGGGCCGCCGGCGTGCCGGCCTTCGGCACGCCCGAGTCCTGCGCCGACACGACCTACGCCGCCCTCGCCCGCCGGTCCCCCAGCACCGCCCCGCGTCCCGGTCCCCCCACCGGCGGCGTCGGCACCAGCGCCGCCCCCGACCACAGCGCCAGTGTCGGCACCGACCTCGGCACTGACGTCGGCGCCGACGTCGGTGCGGCCGTCGGGGGAGTGGGCCGTCGTCTCGACGAGGCGGCGTCCTACGCGCTGCTCGCGCCGCTCGGCGTCCGCGCGGCGGAGTACCGCGTCCTCACCATCGACGAGCTGGGCCCGCCGGCCGCCGCCACGTCCGCGACCGGCACCGCTTCGACTGCTGACGGCGCGGCCGTCTCCGCCGCCACGGGATCGGCGGACCTGCGTTTTCCGGTCGCGGTCAAGGCGCTGACGGGGGAGCTCGGGCACAAGAGCGACGTCGGCGGGGTGCGGCTGCGGGTCGACGCCGCGGGGCTCGCCGCCGCCGCCCGGGACATCCGCGCGGCCGTCGCCGAGCACGCCGAGGTCGACGTCACCCAGGTACTCGTCCAGACGATGGAATCCGGGCTCGGCGACATGCTCGTCGGCTACCGCGTCGACCCCTATGTCGGTCCGCTCGTCCTCGTCGCGGCCGGTGGCGTGCTCACCGAGCTGTACGCCGACCGCGCGATCCGGCTCGCCCCGGTCGACGAGGCGACCGCCGCCGCGATGCTCGACGAGGTGCGCGCGACCACCGTCCTGCGCGGCTACCGCGGCGCTCCCCCCGGCGACCTGCCCGCGCTCGCCGCGCTGATCGCCGCCGTCTCGCGGCTTGCCGAACGCTCGGACGTGCTCGAGGCCGAGATCAACCCGGTGCTGGTCCGCGCCCAGGGCGAGGGCGCCCTCGCCCTCGACGCCGTCGTCCACCTGCGCGCCCAGCCCGCCGCCACCCCGAACACCGCCGACGACCCCCTCGCGGCCGACGGCCCCACCGACGAGGAGGCCCGAGCATGACCGAGCACCCCACCCCCCGCATGCTCATCGGGGGGACGTGGACCGCCGGCAGCGGCGGCGCCACGCTGCCCGTCATCAACCCGGCCACCGGGGAGACGCTCACCCACCTCCCGGTCGCCACCCGGGCCGAGATCGGCGCGGCCCTCGACGCCGCCGAGGCCGGGTTCCGCGTATGGCGGGCGGTGCCGCCGATCGAGCGGGCCCGGATCCTCGCCGAGGGCGCCCGCCGATTCCGCGAGCGGATCGACGAGGTAGCGATGGTCATCACGCTGGAGCTCGGCAAGCCGCTCGCCGAGTCCCGCGCCGAGGTGACGCTCGCCGCCGAGCACGTCGAGTGGGCCGCGCAGGAGGCGCGCCGCGGCTACGGCCAGGTGATCCCGGCCCGCGACCCGGGCGTCCTGCAGTACTCCGTGCTCGAACCGGTCGGTCCGGTGGCCGCCTTCGCGCCGTGGAACGCCCCGGCGATCACCCCGGCCCGCAAGCTCGGCGGGGCGCTCGCCGCCGGCTGCTCGGTGATCCTCAAGCCCGCGGAGGAGGCGCCGAGCGCCGCGCTGATCCTCGCCGAGTCGCTGCTCGCGGCCGGCGTCCCCGACGGCGCGCTGAACATCGTGTTCGGCGATCCGCCGCTGATCGGCCGCACCCTCGCCGAGTCGCCGCGGATCAAGGGGCTGACGTTCACCGGGTCGACGGCCGTCGGCGCCGAACTGAACCGCCTCGCCGCCCCCTCGATGGTCCGCACCACCCTGGAACTCGGCGGCCACGCGCCCGTGATCATCCTTGGTGACGTGGACGTCGAACGGGTCGCCCGCACCGCCATACCCGCCTGTCTGCGCAACTCCGGCCAGGTGTGCACGTCGCCCACCCGATTCCTCGTGCACGCCAGCGTCTACGACCAGTTCCTCGACACGTTCGTCTCGGCGGTCGAGTCCCTGAAGGTCGGCGACGGCCGCGACCCCAGCACCCAGATGGGCCCGGTCGCCACCGACCGCCGCCTGACCGCGCTGGCCGAGATGACCGACGACGCCCGCACCCGCGGCGCCACCGTCGCAACCGGCGGCCACCGCCTCGGCGACACCGGCACGTTCTGGAGCCCGACCGTGCTCACCGGCGTCCCCGCCGACGCCCGCGCCGCCACCGTCGAACCGTTCGGCCCGCTCAAGACCGTCGCCCGCGTCGACGATCTCGACGAGGCGCTCGCCGAGGCCAACCGCCTGCCGTTCGGCCTGGCGTCCTACGCCTGGACGCACGACTCCCGGGCGATCGCGCGGATCACCGACGAGATGGAGGCCGGTTCCGTCGCCGTCAACAGCTGGAAGCCGTCCTTCCCCGAGACCCCGTTCGGCGGCTTCCACCTCAGCGGCCTCGGCACCGAGGGCGGCGTCGAGGGCGTCCGCGCCTTCCAGCGCCTCAAGTACATCAGCCGCGGCTAGCCCGCGCCACGCGACCCGGACCGGGTGCGTCGCCAGCCGCGGCACGGCGACGCACCCGGCCCACGTCCAGGGCGGCAGGCGTCAACCCGTCCGTCTGTGTTCGATTTTTGTTCCTATGTAGGCCACGATAATCCGGCGCGCCGCGTACTCGGTCCTGAAATGGATGCGACCCGCGCCCGGAGTGAATCTGGCATGCAGATCAAAGGAGCGCCTTGTCCCGTCGAGATCTTCGAACACGCATAGCAGTCTGCGCTGCTCGGCCTCCGGTGTCACTTTGGACATCCACGCCGGCGCGGCGGTGATTCTGGGATTCCACGACGACATCGCCTTCTCCAGCTCAAGGAGCCGGTCGGACACCTGCCTGAGATGCACGGGGCCGAGTGCAAGGAGATCGCTCTCCACCCGAGCGAGGAAGGCGAGATGAGGAAACAGGTCCGCTCTCGCGTTCCAGAGGTGACTGGGGGTATGCAGCTGGCGTAATCCGGCGCCGGCCAGCCAGGAGCCATGGGAATTTACGTGCTGGCGAGTGGCTGCGTGGCGCACGGTTGTCGTTCTATCGACAAGATCGAGACCGGAGTCGTCGTGCTCCACGAGTTCGCGGCGGACTACGTCGATCTCTGCGGCATTCCACCGCTCGGCGGTCATCATGCTCACTGCCAGGCCACCGAAAGCGTGCGCGTACCCCAAGCCGTCGACCTCCTGCTCATCGAGGAGGTAGGAGACCAGTCCGTCTGCACTGAGCGGCCCGATATCCTGAAAAGGGGCGCGGTTCATGACGGCCTTGAGTAGGCGGAGATGCTCCCTGTTCCTGTGATCGCCCGCCCAGCGGGCGAAGACGTAGTCGCCGCCGAACCTGATCTCGCGGATGGGCATCGCGGAGACGAGCGCGACGTCACGACGCTGCTTCCGGATCTCGACCAGGAGGCGAACGAAATCAGTGAGGAGATCGCCCGCGTTCTCGCGGTCCGTGCGCCGGTCATCGTCGCCCACGCCGTCATGCGACTTCTCATTCAAGAAGAGGAGGATAGTCATCAGTTCCTACGAGAGGAGATCATCCAGGGAGTGGTCCCATTCATCGAAAAATCCGTCCGGCCACACTGAGAGCATGCCGTCAGGGCCAACCATGGGACGGGTCGAGGTCACCTCGTCGGAGGCGGACCGCTCAAAGTACTGGAGGGCCACGTCCGCCGTGTCAAGGACACTCTGCTTGACGGCGAGCCGAACGCCGTTGAGGACATGGTCGCTATGGCTCTCCATGAAGATCTGCACGCCACGCGCCGCAGTCAGGCTGGCCAGCCTGCCCATGAGCGTCTGGCCCCGGGGGTGAAGGTGGGCCTCAGGGTTTTCGAGAAGAATGACGCTGCCCGGCTCGACGGTGAGGCAGGCGACCACCACGGGGAGGACGTAGGTGAGGCCGAATCCGACGTTGGTCGGGCGGTAACGGTTCGTGGAGCTGATGCCCGCGGTGCCGAAAAATCCGTAGTTCAGGCGGACGAGGTCCGTGCCCTCCAGATCGTTCACGCGAAGGTTCACGCCCGGACACAGCTGCTGCATCCAGGCGGTGACCTGGTCGAGTAGCGAGGACGAGGCGGCGTCGGGATGGGTTGTCGTGGCGTCCGGCAGGTGGTCGTCCTGATGGAATCGCAGGTAGTTGAACGTGTGTTCTCCGGTAGCCCCCAGGAATCCTCGGCGGATCGCGTTCTCGTAGGACTTGGGGTAGGAGACGGCAGGGACTACACGGTCGGCCCGCAGGTACTGGAAGCCTCGTCGGAAGAGGGCGACGTCGTAGGTGCGCGGCGGCGGCTGGTCGTCGATATGGAGCAGATCGGCCTCCCGGCTGTATCGCATGGACCAGCGGTACTCGTGCCCGTCCGCCGATAGCGAGATGGCGATCTGTAGTTCACCGTCGCTCGTGCGGTAGTCCTCATGGAGAAGATCCTGACCGGTGCCCAGATCGACAAGCTCGCCGTTCAGCAGGAGGCCGTCGTCGGCGAGCGTGCCGGCATCGAAGGACTGCCGCAGTACCGCGAGTGACTGGAGGACGGTGCTCTTTCCGACCGCGTTGATGCCGGACAGCAGGGTGAGCGGTGCAACGGCGAGGTCCAGCGCGGCGAACGCCTTGAAGTTCTGGAGCCGGAGGCGATCAATCACCGAGAACCTCGCGAAACAATTCCCTGACCTGGCCGAATCGCAGCTTGACCTTGGCGACATCTCCGGTGCCCTGTGATACCGATCTCTCGAATGCCTGGTTGGTCATCAGTAGAGCGAACTGGGAATTCACTGCATCCTTGCGTTCCACCAGGGCCTGGATCTGTGTGTCGGTCAGAGTTGCGAGATTGACGGCCACCGCCTCGAAAATCGCCTTGTTGATCGGAAATCGATTGCTTCTGCCTGGATACTGTTTCCGGAAGGCGTGTGGCCCAAAGATGTCGCCGGCAGCTTGCATGGCCTTGTTGAACTCCTGCTGCAGGCCATCCCGCTGATCGTGGCTGAGAGTGTTGGTGCTCCTCATTGCTTCCCGCAGGAATGCGTCGAAGTCCTGTGAGGTGTAGTCACCCGGTGAGGTGATGCGGAAAGCAATGAAGCGGAGGACCATCTCGCGATCGGCCATCCGCTCCTCGCGGACACTGCCGCTTGTGGCGTTGATGAACTCGGTCGATCTGGACCAGGTTCGGAGCAGATCGCGTGCTGGCCCTTTGATGAGGGCGTGTCGGAGCTCCTGCGTGGAAAGTGGCATCCCGCCGGTGTTGATGCGCGCGAAGATGTTGAACATCACCTCCTCTGGTGTTCCTGGCCTGATGAGATGAACTACCAGCTCCGTCTCCCGAAGTCGGGTCTGGAGCCGTCCAGGAAGGCCATCGTAGGACGCTCCGTTGTACGATTTCCCAAGGTACTCCAGGCTACTCAGGATGAGCCGGTCGGCGCCGTTGACCTGCGGCTCGATGAATCGCGAGATGGCGGTCAGCCGCTGTATCCCGTCGACGACGGTCCAGATCTCGTCCTCGCCCTCGGCGGCGTACAGGGTGGGCAGCGGTATGCGGAGGAGCAGGGACTCGATGAGGCGGCTCTGGCGTTGATCAGTCCAGATTCCTCGCTGTCGCTGGAACTCGGGTTCAAGGTCGAGGGTGCCGTGGCGAATCCGCGAGAGCAGGAGGTCGACGGTGGGCGTCCGGGTAATGACGTCGATCTTGTCCGGGTCGAACGGCCGACGAATCAGGTCCGTGTCCTGCGGCTCCTCGGCCTCGACTCCCGTGCTGCGGCCAAGCGAATCATGCTCCTCTGGCACATCCCCCGATGCCATGCTGTCGCTCATACCGTCCCAACCCGCTCCGCCGTGACTGCTGTCGCTCCCCGTGTCAGTAATCTATCCGTCCGGAGCCGGGTGGCTGGTCACGGTGATGCTGGACCGGCCGTGGTTCCTGACGCGAGGAGATACGCCGAGGATAGGGAGAGGAGTCGGTCGGAGTCGGCTGGCCGCAGATCGACCGGCCCGGAACTCGTGATCTGGTAGTTGGCCGCCTCCGCATCGCCACCGAGCGCCGACGTCGACTCCAGGCGGTCACGTCCCGTCGGTCGCGGTCGACATCGCTCCGCCTCCTCCGGGCGGGACGCATCTCGCGAACCTTTGCCGGAGGCGAGTCACCTCCTTGCCGAGGGTCACCGAATTGCCGGATAATGGATCAGCTTTTCCGAAAGTCGATCAGCGGTCCGAACGGTGGTCGCGGCCAGGGTGGGGATGGTCCGGGGGTGGGGAGCGCGGCGCGCGGCCCGTACGGTGTGCCGCTGCTCGCCGCGGCGGGGGCGGTCTTCGGTGCGATGGTGCTCGCGGTGTCCGCCGGCGGCCGCGACGGGGGCACGACCACGACCCTGTTCTCCGGCATGGTCGGTGGCCTCTACCTGCTGACCGGCTCGGTCGTGCACCTGCGCCGGCCGGGTCGGCTCGGGCTGCGCATGGTGACGGTCGGGATCGCCTGGTTCGCCGAGGACCTGCAGGTCTCGACAGAGCCGGTGCCGCACACGGCCGGGCTGTTCCTGCGCAGTGTCGCGTCGGCGTGCCTCGTGCACCTGCTGCTGGCGTTCCCGGAGGGCAGCCTGCGGGCGCCGGTCGAGCGGGCGCTGATGGGTTCGCTGTTCCTGTTCGTGCTCGTCGCCGTGCCGGCGGGGGTGCCGTTCTACCAGTCGGTAACGCCGAACCTGCTGTTCGTCGCCAACCACGGCCAGCTACAGGACGAGGTGATCGACGGGGTTCAGGTTGTGGTGGCCGTGGTGGTCGGCCTGCTGCTGATCCGACGCTGGGTGGTCGCCACCCCGCCCGCCCGGCGTGTGCTGGCGCCGGTGTACGGCGTCGGGCTGGTCGGCACCGCGGCGTCGCTGGCGCATCCGGCGCTGTCCGGGGAGGACGCGCAGCTGGTCAACGATGTCGCGCATCTCGCCACGCTTGGGCTGCCGCTGGCGTTCCTGGCCGGCGCGTTGCGTGTCCGCCTCGGCCGGACGGCCGTCGGCGACCTGCTGCTCGCGCTGCCGCAGGGACCCCCGGAAGACCTGCGCGACCTGCTGGCCCGCGCCCTCGGCGACCCGACCCTGCGCATCGCCTACCCCAGCCCCTTCACCGCCACGACCTCTCCCACCACGACCTCTCCCACCACGACCTCTCCCAACGCGACCTCTCCCAACGCGCCGCACGCCGACAGCGCCGCGTACCCCACGAGCGCGGCGCGCTCTCCGAGCTCCGCGCGCTCTCCGAGCTCCGCGCGCTCTCCGAGCTCCGCGCGCTCTCCGAGCTCCGCGCGCTCTCCGAGCTCCGCGCGCTCCCCGAGCTCCGCGCGCTCCCCGAACTCCGCGCATGCCACCACCTCGGCGCACGGCGCCAGCGACGACGACGCGGATGGCTATGTGGACGCCGAGGGGATGCCCGTCGTACTCAGGCTGGCCGACGCGGTGACGCCGGTTCGGCGCGGCACGCGAGTCGTCGCCGTCCTCCTGCACGACCCGGCGCTGCGAGCCGACCGGCACGTGCTGCGCGCGGTGACCGCGGCCGCCGCGCTCGAACTGGACAACCAGAGGCTCGCCGCCGAGGCACGGGCCCGGCTGGCGGAGGTCCGCGCGTCCCGGGTCCGCATCGTCGCCGCCGCCGACGAGCAGCGCCGACGGATCGAACGCGACCTGCACGACGGCGCCCAGCAGCAGCTCGTCACGACCGCGCTGCTGTTGCGGCTCGCGCGCGACCGGCTCGGTCCGGCGGCGCCCGACCCCGACCTCGTCGCCCTGCTGGGACGTGTGGCTGACGGGCTGGACGCCTCCCTGCGCGACCTGCGGGAACTCGCCCGCGGCATCCACCCCGCGGTACTCACGGAGGCCGGGCTTCTTCCCGCGCTGCGCGCCCTCGCCGCCCGCGGCCCGTATCCGGTGCGCGTCGTCGACGGGCCCGCGCTGCCGCCGCTGCCGGCGCGGGTGGCCGCGACGGCGTACTTCGTCGCCGCCGAGGCCGTGACGAACGCGGCGAAGCACGCCCAGGCGTCGGTCGTGCACATCCATGTCCGGGTGACCGGCGGTCGGCTGCTCGTCACCGTCGCCGACGACGGCGTGGGCGGCGCCGAACAGCGCGCCGGAACGGGTCTGCTCGGGCTGCGGGACCGGGTCGCCGCGCTCGACGGAGCCCTGGCCGTGCACAGTGCGCCCGGCGCCGGGACCTCCGTCCATGCGGAACTTCCCCTGCCGGTCGAGCCGTCCGGCGAGGCCGAGTCGCTCACACCCGTTGACGCTCCCGGGCACGATGAGCCGTCCCTACCCACCTCGTTGCCTCCGGAGGGGCCGTGATCAGCGCCGAGATCCCGTCCACACCGTCCGCCCCAGCCACACCGTCCGTGCCGCCTGTGCTGCCTGTGCCGCCTGTGCTGCCTGTGCCGTCCGTGCTGCCTGTGCCGCCTGTGCTGCCTGTGCCGCCTGTGCTGCCTGTGCCGTCCGTGCCGCCTGTGCCGTCCGTGCCGTCCGTGCCGGGCGTGCCGTCCGGGACGGCGACGCGCGTGGTGCTCGCCGACGACGCACCGCTGTTCCGGGATGCCCTGGCCGAGCTGCTGCACCGCGACGGCTGCGAGGTCGTCGCACAGGCCGGGGACGCGGACGGCCTGCTGGAGGCGGTCGAGCGGCACCGACCGGACATCGCGGTCGTCGACATCCGGATGCCGCCCACCCAGCGGTTGGAGGGGCTGCGCGCCGCGTTGCTGCTGCGGCAGCGCCATCCCGGCACGGGCACGCTGCTGCTGTCCCAGCATCTGGAGGTCGCGCACCTCGACGAGCTGATCGGGCGCTCCGCGCGGGGCGTCGGCTACCTCCTCAAGGAGCGGGTGACCGGCCCCGACTTCCTCGACGCCGTACGCAGGGTCGCCGCCGACGGCTGCGCGTTCGATCCCGAGATCGTCCCGATGCTGGTCGGCGCTGGCGCCCGGAACCGGCGTGACGAGCTGGCCCATCTCAGCCCGCGGGAGCGCCAGGTCCTCGCGCTGATGGCGCAGGGCCGTTCCAACGCGGCGATCGCCGCCGCGCTGCACCTGACGAACCGCACCGTCGAAACGCACGTCCGCAACATCTTTGTGCGCCTCACCCTGCCCGACGAGACCGAGCACAACCGCCGCGTCCTCGCGGTGCTGACCTACCTGCGCTCGTCCTGACGGGCGACGAGCAGCGCCAGCGTGTCCGCCGCCAGCGCCGACTTGGGCAGGAAGCCCGCGGCCGCGCAGCGCTCGACCGCGTCGCCGTACTGCTCGGCGTCCCGCACCGAGCAGAGCACGACCGTGACACCGGGGGAGGCGTCGCGCAGTGCCCGGCACACGCTGAAGCCGTCCATGTCAGGCAGGGCGACGTCGAGCAGCACCACGTCGGGACCGGTCGCGGGCACCCGGGCCAGCGCCTCCGCCCCGGTCGCGGCGTCCCCGACGACCTGGTAGCCGCCGCTTTCCAGCAGCGCGCGGGCGACGGTCCGGAACGGCGCGTTGTCGTCCACGATGAAGACGCGGCCCACCGCCACCCGGTCCATCGGTGGCACGGTAGCACCGGGTGCGCCCAGCGACCTCAGGGGTAACACGGAGATATTCGGGTCCGGGAAGTCCGGGTTGGCACCGATGTGCCGCAGTCCTGATCGTCCGAGACTTCCGCTCATGAAAGCAGTGCTGGCCGTGCTGGGAGGCGCGCTTGTCGCGGTCGTCCTGTTCGTGGTCCTCCAGGGTCAGCACAACGGCGACTCGGGCTCGTCCTCTCAGATCAGCACGGGCTCCGGTGGCGCTGGTGGCCCAGGTCACGGGTCGGGGGGCTCGGGTGGCGTCGGCGGTGGCTCGGGCGGGTCCGGCGGATCGAGCGGGTCGGGGGGCGGCTCGGAACATCCGGACTCGACGGGGACCGTCGACGTCTCCCAGCGGGGGACGAGCGGCACCGACCGGGTCGACTGCTCGAACATCGACAGCGAGCTGAAGATCTCCGCTCGCGATGGCTCGGTTCGCTGGACCGCCGTGCCCGCCGCCGGCGTCTCGGTCTTGCCCTCGTCCGGGTTCCTCAACGAGGGCGAGAGCCAGGTCATCCACGTGGGCGGGAGGTACACCGGCGCCCAGACCTTCACGGTGAACGTGTCCGCCCCGAGCCGGGCGGGTTCGAGTGGTGTCCCGGCGGAGTTCACATGCGCGTGACCAGCCGCCGCGCGCCGTGGCGGAATCCGGCGCTGGCGCCGGCGTACGCGGCGGCCATCGCGTTCGGCGCCGTCGGCCTGGCCGGCCTGCTGGTCGACCTCGACCCGACGTCCACAGCACCGCCCCCGCCGGAGGTCACCATCAGCGTGGAGGTCACCCCGTCGACGAAGGCCGGGCCCGCCAGGGTCTGCGTCAGCCCGCCGGACGGCTGGCAGTTCGCCGATCCGACCCCGGCCCCGACCCCGACCCCCACGGCCACGGGCTCGCCTGCGATCCCGCCGGATCTGGCCGACGAGGGGGCAGGCGCGGGGGACGCGGGTGCCATCACCACGACCAAGTCGGCGCAGGGCGGGAACTGCCTGTCGCTCGACCGGGCGGGCGAGGTGCCCATGCGGCTGCGGATCAACACGAAGTGAGCGCGCGGCGCGCACCGGCGCGGACCGGGGAGGATCCGCTCCGACACCTGGCGATCCTCGCGGCCACGGTTGCCGCTGCGCTGGTCGCGGCCCTGTTCGGCTGGTCCCTGTGGCTGCCCGATCCGCCGGGCTGGTGGACCTCGTTCGCCGTCGTCCTCGGGGCTGTCGTCGCCAGTACCCTGATCGCGGCCGCGTTGGTGTGGCAGCCCCGGCCGCGAGATGCCTCGCCGCGGGCCCCGCACCAGCAGCAGGTCGAACCGGATGACTGGCCGACCGAGGTCGGGACCGTCGCCGGGGCTCCGTTCTCACCGCCGGCCGGCAGGGCGGGCTCTGTCGGTGGCACACCCGTCGGCGCGTCCGCTGGTGCTTCTGGCGGTGCTTCCCGCGGCAGCTCTGGCGGCGACTGGTGGAACAGAGGCGCCCCGGCGCCGGCGGCGCGCGAGCTGGTGCGCACGGCGCCGGTCCGCGCGGCGCCCCGCGATCTCGCTCGGCTGGGTGAGGCTCCCCGCGTCGTGCAGTGCCCGCGGTGCGGCGCGTTCCGCGTGGACGTCAGGTCCGGTGACCCCAGGCCCGGTGACGCGGCGAACGGTCCTGTCGGACACATGTTCCGGTGCCGCGTCGACGGCCACGAGTGGACCTGGCAGCCGGGCAGCGCCTGGCCCGCCACCGTCGTCGCGAGCCGCCGGCGGCGCTCCCGATGACCCCGCTCCCGACGCCCCCGCGCCCGTTGACCCCGCGCCCGTTGACCCATGACCAGGACGGATGATCCATGTACGAGCAGACCTTCTCCCGCGCGAACCCCGGCTGCATCGTGTTCCTGCTGGACCGGTCCGACTCGATGAAGCAGCCGTGGCAGTCCAGCGGGGGCACCCTCGCCGAGGGCGCCGCCCGTGCGGTGAACAAGATCCTGCTCGACCTGTGCGTGAAGTCCGCGAAGGAGGTCGGCGGCCGGGCCCGGCACTACTTCGACGTGGGCGTCTTCGGCTACGGCGCCTGCCCGGTGGCGGGTGGCGAGGGTGTCGAGCCGGCGCTGGGCGGGCAGCCGATCGTGCCGATCCCGCAGGTGTTCGACAGTCCGCTGCGGGTCGAGGCGCCGCGCGGCGGGCCGGACGACGAGACGGTCGACGCCGTCGCGGGCTCCCGGCTCCCGGTCTGGATCGAGCCGGTGTTCGGCTACCGGACGCCGATGTGCCAGGCCATCGCGGCGGCCGGCGAGCACGTCTACGGGTGGGCGGCGAACCATCCCGACTCGTTCCCGCCGATCGTCATCAACATCACCGACGGGATGGTCACCGACAGCCCGTACGACGGCGCCGACCTGACCGAGTGGGCCGCCCGGCTCACCTCGATCGAGACGCGGGACGGCCGGGCGCTGCTGTTCAACATCTTCCTGTCCCCGCGGCTCGCCCCCGAGGTGCTGTTCCCGACCACCGCCGCCGGGCTGCCCGAACCGGGACCGGACCTGTTCGGGATCTCCAGCGTGCTGCCGTCGTCGATGGTGGCGAACGCGCGCGGCGCCCGGGTGGAGATCGCCGACGGTGCCCGCGGGTTCGTGTTCAACGCCGGTCTCGCCACCCTCGTCTGGTTCCTGGAAATCGGCACCAGGGTCGCGGACGTCCGGGACAGATAAGGGACGGAGAGACGAGTCGATGATCCTCGCCTGCTCGACCTGCTTCGCCCTGGAGAAGCAGGGCAGCGCCCCGCTGGAATGGGAGGACGCCGCTGCCTACCACGACGGCGACCCGGCCGCGGGCGTGGAACCCCGGTTCGTGGTCGTCGACGGCGCGACCGAGGCCTACGACGCGATCCGCTGGGTGGAACACCTGGTTGCGTCGTTCGTCGCACACACCGGGCCGGCGATCACCCACGACGCGTTGGGCGTCTGGTTCGAGCAGGTCCAGCGGCTGTGGGCGGCCGAGGCACCCGCCCGGTTCGCGACGGTCATCGAGCGCCACAAGTTTCTCACCGAAGGATCGTTCGCGACCTTTCTGGGCTGCCGACTCGCCGACCTCGACGGGCCCGGCGCCCGCTGGGAAGCCGCCGCGCTCGGTGACACCGTGCTCTTCCACATCCGCGACGGTCGGCTGCTCAGCCACTTCCCGCCGATCGGCGTCGACGAGTTCGGCCTGTCGCCCGCCGGTGTCGGCACCCGCCCGGAGGCGCTCGACCCGATGCTGCGGGACCTGGAGCTGGGCGCCGGCGAGGTCCGCGCCGGCGACGTGCTCTTCGTCGCCACCGACGCGCTGGCCCAGTGGCTGCTGGTCGAGGCCGCGCGCGACGAGTCGTCGCTGTGGTGGGCGCTCGCCGCGCTCGACCACGACGCGGCGTTCGCGGCGATCGTCGCGGACCAGCGTGCGGCCGGTCGGCTGCACAACGACGACGTCACACTGCTGCGGGTGCGCCTGCTCACCGAGGCGCCCGGGGATCTGGTGATGTGCCTGTGACCACCCGCCGATCGGCCTCCCGCCCGCCGGACCGCCCGGCCGGCCCGGCCTCCACCCGCGAGTCGCCCGCCTACCCGTCCGCCGAGGACTACATCCGGGCCGTGCAGCGGCCCGACGTCGTGTTCGACCGGCCCGACCTCGCCGCGGCCACCTTCGACACACACCCGATGCTGGGCATTCCCGTCCCCGCCTCGGGCAGCACCGCCGTCGTGTTCCGCGCGACGGTCGGCGGCACCCCTCAGGCGCTGCGTTTCTTCACCCGCGACGACGCCTCCACCCAGCAGCGGTACACGGCGCTCAACACCTGGTTCACCGAGCGCGGCCTCACCGGCGACGTCGCGGCCTGCCAGTGGGTGGAACGGGCGATCCTCGTCAACGGTCAGCGCTGGCCGATGGTCCAGATGGAATGGGTCGCGGGCCGCCCCCTCGACCAGCACGTCGAGGACCTCGTCGACGACGACGACCGCGATGCGCTGGCCACCCTCGCCGGCGCATGGCGCGACCTGCTGCGCCGAGCCCAGGCCGCCCGCTTCGCCCACGGCGATCTGCAGCACGGCAACGTGCTCGTCGACGACACCGGCCGGCCCCGGCTCGTCGACTTCGACAGCTCGTGGATCGCCCCCTTCGAGGGCCTGCCGCCACCGTCCGAGGGCGGCCACCGCAACTACCAGCCCGAGAACCGGGTCTGGGGCCCGTGGATGGACACCTTCCCGGGGCTCGTCATCTACCTGTCGCTGCTGGCGCTCGCCCGCGAACCAACCCAGTGGGACCAGCTCAACGACGGCGAGAACCTGCTGTTCGGACGGCGCGACTACCAGCCGCCGCACCAGACCCAGGCATGGACGCGCGTCGACCGGCTGCACGACCCGGAGATCGACCGCCTCGCCGCCCGGCTGCGCGCCTGCTGCGCTCCGGACTGGACGGCCAGCACCGACCTGGAAGCACTGCTCCAAGCCCCCCTGCCCTGGTGGACGCGCACCACCGCCACCACCGCCACCTCTGCCACCTCAGCCGCCTCCGCGGCCTCCACGCCTCCCGTCCCTCCGGCTCCCGCTCCCGCGCGGCCGTCCCGGCTCGACCAGACCGGCGGCGCCAACGCGTCGCCCTGGCCCGACGTTCCCACCACCGTCGGCGCGTCACCCGCCCCTCCCCAGCCGGGAGCCACCTGGTGGCAGCAGACAGGCGGTTCCACCCCGCCTCTCTCACCGCCAGCGCGGACACAGGCGGCCCCGGCGGGCACCCCGACGGCGTCGCCGCCCGCGCCGCCTGCGGGCGGTTCCCCATCGGCGACCCGCGCCGGACGGGGAAACCGCGGGAGATCGGCGGGCGCCGCCGGACCGGGTCCCGCTGCTGGCCGGGGCAGGTCCGCGGGGAGGGCGCTGCGCGCACTCGGCCGGGCCCTGCCTGTCGCGGTGGTGGCGATGGCGGTCTGGGCTGTCCTCGTCGGCGCGCTCAGCCCCGCGCTGGGGCTGGCGGGCGCCGCGGCGTTCGCCCTGGTGCCGGTGCTGCTCGTCCTGTTCCTTTTCGCGATCCGAGCGCGGCGCCGACGAGGACCTCCGGGGGGAACGTGATGTCCAAGCCAGGGCAACAGCCAGAGCCTCAGTCACAGCCGGTGCGGATGTTCGGTCCGTACCGGATCGAGGCGCCGCTCGGGCGCGGCGGGATGGGCGAGGTATACCGGGCGTACGACACCGGCCAGCAGCGGATGGTGGCGCTCAAGGTGCTGCTGCCGGGTCTGGCCGGCGACCCGCAGTACACCGAGCGGTTCCGCCGGGAATCCGCGATCGCCGCCCGGCTGCGCGAGCCGCACGTCATCCCGATCCATCGCTACGGCGAGATCGACGGCCAGCTCTTCCTCGATATGCGCCTCGTGGAGGGCGCCCATCTGGGGGCCGTCCTCCGTGACGGACCGCTCGACCCGTCGGTCGCCGTCGGCGTGGTGGAACAGCTCGCCGCGGCACTGGACGCCGCACACGCCGACGGGCTGGTGCACCGCGACGTCAAGCCGTCCAACGTGCTGTGCGCGGGCCGCGCTCGCCCGACCGACTTCGTCTACCTGGTCGACTTCGGGATCGCCCGCTCGGTCGACGGCGCCGGCATCACCACGGACGGCGAGATGATCGGATCGATCGAGTACATGGCACCCGAACGATTCGGGTCGACGCGGCTCGACCACCGCTCGGACGTCTACTCGCTCGCCTGCCTGTTCTTCGAGTGCCTGACCGGCCGCCGGCCGTTCGTCGCGGCCGAACGGCTCGGCGTGATCCGCGCCCATCTGCAGGATCCGCCACCGACGCTGGCAGCCGCGCGACCCGGGCTGCCCCCCACCCTGGACGACGTCCTCGCCCGCGGCCTGGCGAAGGACCCGTCCGACCGCCACCCGTCCGCATCCGCCTTCGCCGACGCGGCACGCGAGGCCCTCCAGACGGTGCCCCCAACCCCGTCCCCGCCCACGGCTCCGCCCGCACCACCGACTCCGCCACAGGCCTCGGCAGCGCGCCCGCCCTGGTACGCGGCCTCGGCCGGTGCCACGCCGTCACCGGCGCCAGGGCCGTCACCGGCGCCAGGGCCGTCACCGGCGCCAGGGCCGTCACCGGCGCCAGGGCCGTCACCGGCGCCAGGGCCGTCACCGGCGCCAGGGCCGTCACCGGCACCGGCGTCGTCGCCGGCTGTACCGCCCGCCGCATCGGCCCCGTCCTCGGCCCGCCCGCTCGCGGCCGGCGCATGGTGGACACGCACTCCAGGCGCCACCGCACCCACCACACCTCCCGCACCCACGAAACCTCCCGCACCCACGACACCTCCCGCACCCAGCGCACCACCCGCACCCAGCACACCTCCCGCACCCAGCACACCTCCCGCACCCAGCACACCTCCCGCACCCACCACACCACCCGCACCCAGCACACCTCCTGCACCCACCACACCACCCGCGACCTCGACGCCTCCCGCAGGCGCGGCCGCCTCGCCGCCACCCACCCGCGCACCTGGATGGTGGCAGGCCACGACTCCGGCGCCGCCAGCGTCGCCCACCCCCGTCCAGCCGTCCCCGTCCGTCCAGCCGTCCCCGTCCGTCCAGCAGGCCGCGCCCGGTGTCCAGCCGTCGGCGCCGCCCGTCCAGCCGGCCGCATCCGCCGCCTCGCCGCCGTGGCCCGCTGCCGCCTCCGCGGCAGGCGGTGCGTCTCACACCGGGCCGACGCCGACGCGGACAGCGGCGCCTTCGCAGTCGGCGCCGATCGGGCCATCGGCCCCGCCTCCGGTGCGGCGTCCGTCGCCCGCGTCGACGGGGTCGAAGCCGGGGGAAACCCGTGGCGGAGGGTGGTGGCAGGGGCCGGCCACCGCGCTGCATCCGGTCGGGGGAGCGTCGGTGGTCATCGGCCGGGCGCCCGAGTGCGACGTCATGCTCGACGATCCGCTCGTCTCACGCCGGCACGCGGAGCTGCGGCAGGCCGGGTCCGGGTGGCGCATCGTCGACCTTGGTAGCTGGAACGGGACGTTCGTCAACGGCCGTCGGGTCGGCGAGGCCACGGTCTCGACGGACGACATCGTCGGCATCGGGCACGCTCTGCTGCGGCTGCAGGGCGGGACGCTCGTCGAGTACACCGACGAGGGCGACATCTCCTTCGAGGCCGACGACCTGGTTGTCACGCGCTCGGGGAAGCGGCTGCTCGACGGGGTCGGGTTCGCGCTGGGGCGGCGCAGCCTGCTGGCCGTCGTGGGGCCGAGCGGGGCCGGGAAGTCCACGCTGCTCGGTGCCCTGACCGGGCAGCGCCCGGCCGACTCCGGCGAGGTCCGCTACGCCGGGCGCGATCTCTACGCCTCCTACGACGAGCTGCGCCAGCGCATCGGGCTCGTCCCGCAGGACGACATCCTGCACTCCCAGCTGACGGTCCGCCGGGCGCTGCGATACGCCGCCGAGCTGCGCTTCCCCGCCGACACCCCGGCCGCCGAGCGGCACGCGCGCGTCGAGGAGGTGATCGGCGAACTGGGGCTGACCGACCAGGCGGCCCAGCGCATCAGCACGCTGTCCGGCGGGCAGCGCAAGCGCACGAGCGTCGCCCTGGAGCTGCTCACCCGCCCGTCGCTGCTCTTCCTCGACGAGCCGACGTCCGGCCTGGACCCGGGCATGGACAAGTCGGTGATGCAGACGCTGCGAACCCTCGCCGACGACGGCCGCACGGTGGTGGTCGTCACGCACTCGCCGGCCCAGCTCGACGTGTGCGACCGCCTGCTCGTGCTCGCCGCCGGCGGCCGGCTCGCCTACTTCGGCCCGCCGGGGGAGGCGCTGGCCTACTTCGGCGAGCGGGACTTCGCCGACATGTTCCTGCTGCTCGACCGGGATCGCAACGTCGACTGGACGGCGCGATTCCGCGCCTCGCCGTACCACGCCAAATACGGGATGCCGGGCTCCTCGGCGCGGCCCGCGAGTGGGCCGGCGTCGGGGGCTCCGGGGGCTCCGGGGGGTCGAAGCGCCGCACAGCCGGGCGTAGGTTCGGCGGAGCCGGGCCGACCGGTCCCCGACCTGCCGCCGCGCCAGCAGCCGGCGCTGCGCCAGTTCTCGGCACTTGCCCGCCGGTATCTCGCGGTGATCGCGGCCGACCGCGCCTACGCCCTGTTCCTGCTGGCGTTGCCGCTGGTGCTCAGCCTGTTCGCGCAGCTCCTGCCCGGCAGGCATGGCCTGTCCGTCGACGACGCCGCAACTGGCACCGACGGCGAGGGCATCGGGACCATGATGGTCGTGCTCGTCCTCGGCTGCGTGTTCACCGGCTTCGCCGGGGCGTTCCGCGAGCTGGTCAAGGAGCGATCTGTCTTCCACCGCGAGCAGTCGATCGGGCTGTCCCGGGGCGCGTACCTGTGGTCGAAACTCGTCGTGCTGGGCATGATCACCGGGCTGCAGGCGGTGATCCTGGCCGTCGTCGGGCTCGCCGGCCAGCCCGGGCCGGACACTCCGGTCGTCCTGGGCAGCGGGCTCGCCGAGGTCACCGTCGCGTTGATCGTCGTCTCGGTGGCCGCGATGGTCCTGGGGCTGCTGGTCTCCGCACTGATCGCGAACGCCGACCGCGGCATGCCGATCCTCGTCGTCATCCTGCTCCTGCAGTTCCTGCTGGGCGGCACGCTCATCTCGCTGCACGGTCATCCGCCGCTGGAGCAGCTGGGCGACCTGATGCCGGCCCGCTGGGGCCTCGCGATGGTCGGGGCCACGACAAAATTCAATCCGAAGTCCGACCCGATGTGGGAGAACGATGCCGGCACCTGGGGGATCGATCTCGCGGCCGCCCTGCTGCTGACCGTGACCGTCGCGGGGGCGACCTGGTACGCGCTTCGCCGCGGGGCGGCACCCCGTCGGGGACGGTGACCATCGCGACGGTCCGGGCGGGAGTCGACGGACGATAGTGTCTGTCCGGTGGGGCATTTCTGGATGATCAGCTGATGCGCGTCGACGAACTCCGTACACTGAGCGTCTTTGCCGGGCTCACTGACCCGCAGCTCGGACAGCTCGCCGAGGACGGCGCCGAGCTGTCCGTGCAGCCCGGGGTGGAGCTGTTCCGCGAGGGCGAGCCCGCGGACCACTGGTGGGTGCTCGTCGAGGGTGCCCTCGACCTGGAGCGGCACATCGGCCGGGAGAAGACCGTGGTCAGCCGGATGGACGTGCCGGGCCGGTGGGCCGGCGGTTTCCGTGCCTGGGACGAGCAGGGCATCTACCTCGCCACCGCCCGCGGCGCGAAGGCCGGCCGGGTGCTGCGGATACCCGCGGCCGTGCTGCGTGGCCGGGTCGACGCCTGGTTCCCGTTCGGCAGTCATCTCCTCCAGGGCGTCTACGGAACGGCCCGGTCCATCGAGGCGACGGCCCGTCAACGCGAGTCGCTCGTCGCCCTCGGCACGCTGGCTGCCGGCCTCGCCCACGGGATCAACAACCCGGCGGCGGCCGCGACCCGCGCCGTCGACGATCTGGCCGCCAGCTGCGAGACCCTGCTCTCCGGCGCCGTTCGCCTGGCGGGCGGTGGTGCGGCGGGCGGTGGGCTGACGGGCGCTCAGTTCGCCGCGCTGGACGAGCTGCGCCAGGAGATCGCGACCATCGCGGCGTCCCCCGATCCACTGGACCTCGCCGACCGCGAGGACGAGCTGTCGTCCTGGCTGCTGCGCCACGACGTCGACCGCGACTGGATCCTCGCCCCCACCCTGGCGGCCGCCGGGGCCGATGTCGCCTGGTGCGAGCGGGCGGCCGCCGTTGCCGGGGAATCGGCGCTGGGACCGGGTCTGGAATGGGTCGCCGGGGCGCTGAGTGCCACCGCGCTGCTGGCGGAGCTGAAGGAGTCCACCCAGCGCATCTCCGGGCTGGTGAACGCCATCAAGTCCTACTCACAGATGGACCGCGCGTCCATGCAGCACATCGACGTCACCGACGGACTGGAGAGCACACTGATCGTCCTTGGCACGCGCGTCGGCGACGGCGTCACCGTCGAACGCGACTACGCCGCCGGCCTGCCGCGGATCCCGGCGCACGCCGGCGAGCTCAACCAGGTGTGGACCAGCCTCATCGACAACGCCCTCGACGCGATGAACGGCAGCGGGACGCTGCGCCTGACCCTGCGCGCCGACCCGGACGCCGTCGTCGTCGAGGTCGCCGACACCGGCCCGGGGATGCCACCCGAGGTCGCCGCCCGCGCCTTCGACGCGTTCTTCACCACCAAGGGTGTCGGCGAGGGCGCCGGCCTCGGCCTGGACATCGCCCGGCGTATCGTCGTCGAACGCCACACCGGCACGATCACCATCGACTCCGCGCCGGGCCGCACCGTGCTGTGCGTCCGCCTCCCCACAGGCCGATGACGAACACCGCCCCCCGACGCCTGACCGCCGACGCACTCGGCTCCCTGGTCGCCAGTGCGCTGCGCCACCGCGCCGACGGCGCCTCGGGCCCCGACCCGGCCGCCTCCGCCTCCGCCTCCGCCGCCTCCGCCGCCAGCGCCGGGCCCGAGGGGCCACCTCTGGTGGTCGCGTCCGGGAACTGTGCGACGCCATCCGTCGCCCTGCGCGCGATCGACGCCGCCGTCGCGTCCTACCGGTTGTTCGTCCTCAACGCGCACGGCGACATCCCGCGGCGGGCCGGGGTGATCCCCACGACGCCGTTCGTGGGGCCGGCGATGCGCGGCGATCCGGCGCTGCGCTACCTGCCATGCCGGCTCAGCCTGGTCCCGCGCCTGTTCAGCGGGCCGTGCCGGCCGGACGTCGTCGTCGTGCACACGAGCGTGCCGGTCGACGGCCGGGTGTCGCTGGGCACCGAGGTCAACATCCTGCCGGCGGCCGTCGAGGCGGCGCGGGCGGGCGGCGGCCTCGTCGTCGCCCAGATGAACCGGCGGATGCCCTACACCCACGGTGATGCCGAACTGCCCGTCGAGGCGATCGACGCGGCGATCGAGGTCGATCTCCCCCTGGCGAGCCCCACCCCGCGGCCGGTGGATGCCGGGCGGGCCGCGATCGGCGAACGGGTCGCCGCGCTCGTCCCCGACGGCGCGACCCTGCAGCTCGGCATCGGCGCCGTCCCCGACGCCACCCTGGCAGCCCTGTCCGGCCGGCGCGGCCTGCGGATCTGGACGGAGACCTTCTCCGACGGCGTCCTCGACCTCGAACACGCCGGCGCCCTCGACGCCGACAGCGCGCTGACGACCAGCTTCGTGCTGGGATCGGCCGAGCTGTACCGCTGGATCGATCGCAACCCGCGCGTCCGGCTGCTGCGCACCGAGACCGTCAACAATCCGGCCGAGATCGCCCGCCAACGGACCATGACGTCCGTCAACACCGCGCTGCAGGTGGATCTGCGCGCCCAGACGAACGCCTCCCACGTGCACGGACGGATCTGGTCCGGATTCGGCGGCCAGCCCGACTTCGTCGCCGGCGCCCTGCACGCCCCCGACGGTCACGCGATCATCGCCCTGCCGAGCTGGCACGCGAAGTCGGGGACGTCGACGATCGTGCCCGCCATCACCGAACCGACCACGAGCTTCCAGCACAGCTATGTCGTCAGCGAGCACGGGACGGCCGAGCTGTGGGGCCGCAGCCAGCGCGACCAGGCCGACGCCCTCATCCATGCCGTCGCCGATCCCCGCGCCCGCGAGGAGCTCACCGCCGCGCTCACCGGCTGACGGCGGCGACCGGGGCCGAAGCTCCCCTCTGCCCAGGACCATCGTCCTCCCACTGAACAGCGTACGGATGGCGCATGCTCCCGCCTCGGGGGGAACACTGAACATGCCTGAACACGACACGTTCGAACGAGGACCGGCCCGGCGGCTCGCCAGCACAACCCCGCCCGGGCGGTGGAGGAGCGCAACGATGACCACTGGGGCGACCACACTGTCGATCGACCAGGTCCGAGCGGCGGTGGAGACGGCGATCCTCGCGCCGTCGATCCACAACTCGCAGCCCTGGCACTGGCGGCTGCGCGAGGACACCCTGGAGCTGTACGCGGATCTCACCCGGGCGCTTCCCGTCGCCGACCCGGACCACCGCCAGCTGCTGATGAGCTGCGGCGCGGCCCTGCTCAACGCCTGGCTGTCGCTGCGCGCCGCCGGCCTCGAGGTCCAGCTCGAGGAACTGCCGGACGGCGACGACATCACCACCGGACGGCTGGCCACCCTGCGCGCCGTCGGCCGCTGTGAGCCGGCACAGGGTGATGTGGCGCTGCTCACCGCGATCGTCCACCGGCACACCGACCGGCGCCCGTTCGACCCGGCCACGCTGCCCGTCGAGCTGGTCCGCGGGCTGCGCCACGCCGCCGAGACGGAAAGCTGTTGGCTGGTCCCGATGGACCGCACCAACGCCCGGGTGGAGCTGTCCGTCCTGCTCGCGCACGCCGACTGGATCGAGGCGCACGACCCGGAATACCAGCCGGAGCTGCGGCAGTGGAGCCGCACCGACCCGAACGCCACCGACGGCATTCCCCGCGACGTGGTCGTCGGCCATGAGCGGGCGCGCCAGTCGGAGTTCCCCGTCCGTGACTTCGACGTGGTCGGCGAGGCCGGTCAGCACCTCGGCGAGCTACAGGTCGAGCACCCCGGTGTGCTCATCATCGGCACGGACGGCGACAGCCCGACGGACCGCCTGCATGCCGGCCGGGCTCTGGGCCGGGTGCTGCTCGTCGCCACCGCCGCGGGAGTTGCCGCGTCCCCGCTCGGCCAGGCGATCGACATCCAGGCAACCCGCGGCCTCGTCCGCGAGGCGACCGGCGGCAGCGGCGAGGCGCAGATGATCCTCCGCGTCGGCTACCCCGACCCGGCCGCCACCCCCGCGGCCCCCACCCCCCGCCGCCCCCTCACCGACGTCCTCGACCTCGGCGCCTGACCAACCCCCTCGCCCGTCCCTGGGCCGTCCTGACCCGCGAACGCCCACGACGGCCCCAGAGCGGGTACGTCAGGTGAGGATCTCAACGGGCCGGGCGCGGACGTCAGGCCTTGCGGCCGAGGCCGCAGAACTGCTGGACCTCCGCGGGGGTCTCCAGATCCGCCGCGGTGGGGCGCCAGCGCGAGCAGGAGACCACACCGGGCTCGAGCAGCTCCACGCCCTCGAAGAACCGGCTGATCTGCTTCGCGTCGCGGAAGGTGATCGGCGGAGTGGCGTTCTCGTTCCAGAACTGGCGGACGCGCTCGGCGTCCTCCGGGAACACCTCGTTGCTGGCGTGGGCGATCGCCAGGTAGCTGCCCGGGGGGACCGCGGCGACCAGCCGGCCGACGATGTCGATGGCCTCGTCCTCGTCCGGGATGAAGTTCAGGACGCCCAGCAGGGTGAGGGCGACCGGCTGGGCGAGATCGAGGGTGCGGGCCGCCTCCGCGAGGATCGTGGCGGTGTCCCGCAGGTCGGCCTCGATGTAGTTGGTGGCGCCCTCGGGAGTGCTGGTGAGCAGGGCGCGGGCGTGCACGAGCACCAGCGGATCGTTGTCCACGTAGACGATCCGCGCGTCAGGCGCCGCGGACTGGGCGACCTCGTGCGTGTTGCCCGCGGTGGGCAGGCCCGTGCCCACGTCGAGGAACTGCCGGATGCCGGCCTCGACGGCCAGGTGGCGCACCACCCGGGTCAGGAAGCCGCGGTCGGCGCGGGCAGTGGGCACGATGTGCGGCAGCATCGACTCGACCTGGTCGCCGACCGCGCGGTCCGCCGCGAAGTTGTCCTTGCCGCCCAGCCAGTAGTTCCAGACCCGGGCGGTGTGCGCCACGCCGGTGTCGAGCTCGGCGGCCCTGCTGGCCTCCTCGTAGGAGTAGGCATCATCCGCGGAGGCGTCGTCGGCCACGGCATCGGTCACGCAGGCACCACCTTCTCGTGTTCGTGCGCGCCCCTTGTCGGTGCGCGGCCTCTCGAAGCCAAAGAGTAGCTGGGCATTCTGCGTCGAATCAGCCCGCCCGTGCGAATAGTCAGCTTCTTGTGCCTTCTGGGTTGGACGCCGTTCGCCGCGATGCCCGGTTGCGCGGTCAGGGGGTGGGGCTCTCGTCGCCGGGGCCAGGCCTCGGCCGCGGGCGACAGCCCCCGCGCCGTCCCCGCGGTACGCGGCCGGACCGGCAACATCCGCCGCACGGACCCGGGCGACGAGTGGCTCGATGTCGGCCAGGGAACGGCGCCCACAGCGCGGTGAACTCCATGCTCGACGCGGCGACCACCGCCGCCGTCCCCCGACGCCGGTCGCGCTCAGCCCGGAATGGCGCGGCTTCGTCCTGGTGCGCGGAGACGATTGTCTCCTGTATCGCGGGTGCGTGGCCATTCCCGTCGAACGATGACGTGAATCGATCTCGGCCGGGTACGATCGTGGCGACCTCAGGGCAGGTTTCTGGACTTGCGCCGCGTCCTCATCGTCGACCTGATCCGCTGTCTGGTGCGGACCATTGTCGGGGGCGCACACAGAATCGCGACGAAACGCAGAGGTGAACCGATCGTGTCCTTGGCACTCCCCTTTCGGCGTGGCGGCGCCGTACTCGTCCTCCTGATCCTCGCGGTCGGCTTCACCGGCGCCTTCGCCGTGACGTCGTCGGCGCCCGCGCATGCCCTTTGCGTCAGCTCCCCGCTCGCGGGATCCTGGCGCAACATCAATCCCAACACCCGGTCGATCACCCGGGTGACCGTGACCCAGGGATGCGGTGACCAGGTCCTCTGCGACACGGACGGGCACTGCTCCACCAGCGGCGGCGGCTACGGCGTCCGGGTGTGGGGAAAGTGTCACCCGACGGACTGCGACTGGGGCAGCCGTTCCGCCGTCAGCCGGGGAAACGGCTGGATCCTTGCCACCTACCGGCGTAGCTACGCGACGAGCTATGTGTGGCTGAAGGTGTACAAGCGTGGTGGGACAAACCAGCTCAGAGTGAATGTCCGAACTGACTTCACGGCTGCGGACGGCCGGACCGACTACACCACCGACGAATGGTTCCGGCACTGATTCGGTGGTCGGTCTGAGTCCTCCCGGCCCGAGGTCGAACTGACCCGAACCGGCGCCGGAGCCTCGGTCCGATCCGCCCGAACATGGGGTGGGTCGGACCGGGGCTTCTCGGCTTTGGTGAGTTCATCTGACGACCACCGACCCGGTAGGGAAGAGTCCGTCAGGGCCGGCGGCGCGCGGTCATGGGGAGTCCGTTCCGCGGGCGCAGCGTGACCAGGGGCTGCGGTGTCACCACCCGACCCGGGACCGGGGCGAAGGTCCAGTGGCGGGCAAGGGTGGCGAGGGCCATGATCCCCTCGGTGACGGCCAGCGTGTTGCCGATGCACTGGCGGGGACCGGCACCGAACGGAAAGTAGGCGAAGCGCGGCCGCGGCGGCGTGCTCCTGGCGGCGTCGGCCTCGGTGTCGGGCGGCTGGAGCCAGCGGGTGGGGTCGAAGCGGTCGGGCTCGGACCACCAGCGGGCGTCGCGGTGCACCACCCACTGGCTGAACACGAGGGTGGAGCCGGCGGGCAGCCGGTAGCCGGCGACGTCGCGGTCCTCGACGAGGTGGCGGCCCATCGCCCACACCGGCGGGAACAGCCGCATCGACTCCTGGAACACCGCGCCCGTGTAGGGCAGGCGGGGCAGGTCGTCGATGGTGGGCAGGCGGTCACCGAGAACCTCGTCGAGCTCGGCCTGCAGCACGGCGCGGACCTCGGCGGCGTCGCCGAGCAGGTGGAACGTCCAGGACAGCGCGTTCGCGGTGGTCTCGTGGCCGGCGAGCAGCAGGGTGAGCGCCTCGTCGCGGACCTGGGCGTCGTCCATCGGCGCGCCGGTGTCGGCGTCGCGGGCGCTCAGCAGCAGCGACAGCAGATCGGCGCCGGTCGCCCCGGCGGCGCGGCGCTGCGCGATCAGGTCGAGCACCACCTGGTCGAGAGCGTCGCGGGAGGCGCGACGGCGGCGGGCGCCGGGCAGCGGAAGCCGCTCGACGGTGCTGAAGCCGGGCATCGGGGCGCGGCGGGCGGCGGGCATCGTCTCGTCGAGAGCGGTGCGCACCACGTCGACGACGCGGCTGTCGAGGTCGACGTCGAACAGGGTCCTGGCGATGATCGCCAGGGTCATCCTGGTCATCTCGGCGTGCAGGTCGAGCAGCTGCCCGTCGTCCCAGCCGGCGGCGGTGTCGGCGGCGATGGACGCGAACGCGTCGGCGTAGCCGGCGATGCGCTGCTTGTGGAACAGCGGCTGCATCAACCGGCGCTGGCGGCGGTGGACGTCACCGGCGCTGGTGAGCAGCCCCTGCCCGAGCAGCAGGGCCAGCGGCTGCACCACCGTCTCCCGGGAACCGGCGCGGCCACGCCGCCGCACGGCCCCCTTGGCGTAGGCGCGGTGGCCGCTGACCAGGGCGTCGGCGATCGCCTCCGGCTCGGTGACCAGGAACGCCGACACCGGCCAGCGCGCGATCCGCACCACCGGCCCGTGTTCGCGGGCCAGCTCCCCGAACCGGTTGAGCGGATCGGCGCGCAGCCGCCGCAGCGACGCGACCGGACCGTCGGTCGGGCCCGGCACCTCCTCGGCATCCCGGGCGGCCGACGCCGGTGCGGCGGCGGGCGGGTGATGCGCGTGAGGTGAGTGAGACGTGTCAGTGGCACTGCTCATCGGAAGCTACCCTTCGGTCCGGTACCGGTTCGGTGACCTGGCGACACGGGTCCACCGCGGGATGGGCACGCCGTCATGGGGCGAGGACCAGAGCGGTGAGCACGGCGATCTTGAGCGCGAGGGCGACGTCGGCGATGCGACCGTCGGTGTGGGGCAGGCCGATCGCCGTCAGCACCCTCACGGCGGCGGTGCGCACCGCCGGCCACAGCAGGACGACGAGGCTCGCGCCGCATCCCGCCACCACGAGCCTGGTGCCCATCGGCCCCGCGGCCAGGCAGCCGGCGATCGTCGCCGCCGCGACCAGCGCGAACGCCTTCACACCGGCGAAGGCCGAGGCGATGCCGCGGCCCCGCAACAGCAGGACGCAGCAGGCCGTGGACACGGCGAGCATGACCAGGGCGGTCGGCGGGGTCAGCGGGCGCGGCTCGACCTCGCCGAGGCGGGCGAGGTGCAACCGCGGCGCCGGCCGCTCCAGCTCGAGCGCGGTGACCGCCAGTACCGTGAGCGCGGCGACGGCGGCCTGCACCGCCCGCAGCACCGCCAGCGCCGCCGCGACCAGCAGCAGCCGCTGCCGCCACGGCCTGTGCGGCTCGCGCGCGGCCCGCTGTGTGCGCGTCGTCATCGGGATCGGAACACCTGCCCTCGGGATGGTCCTGGCGGCGAGGTGCACGCCGACAGGCCAAGGACACCCGGCCAGCATGCGTGCCACCTGCGGACCAGACGTGAGGTTCGTGTGAGCTGGGGCTGGGCCGGATCGGATCGGCGGCTTCTAAAGAAAGTGAACTTCCTCTTTACAGGCGGGGGGTCGCGCTCCTACTGTCGGGCGTGGGCAGTGTGAGCTGGCACACGGTCCGCCGTCCGGCAGGCGTCAAAGGAGCTTCGAATGGAACGCACCGCGCGTGGCAGGTACGAGACGAACCTCGACGACCCCGAGTTCACCACCATGGAGGACGGCACCCGCTTCGCCGCCTTCTTCCTCGGTGCCGGGCCGAGCGACCCCGCGGTGTTCCCGATGGAGGTCACCGCCAACTACAAGTTCCCGGTCCACTACCACAAGACCCACTACATGTCGGTGATCCTCCGTGGCTCCCTGCGGGTCGGCAAGAAGTGGTACGGCCCGGGGGACATCCGGTTACAGGAGAAGGGCTCCGTCTACGGTCCCGAGGAGGCCGGGCCGGACGGCTGCTTCATGCTCAACATCTTCGCCGACCGGCGCGGCTACGTCCCGAGCATCCTCGGTGAGCCCGCCCCTGAGGAGGTCGACGTTCCTCCGCACGTGCTGCTGAGCAAGGTGTGGAACGCGCTCGCCGAGACCGAGTCCGCCGAGGGCGAGTCCGCCGAGACCGGGTCCGCCGAGGGCGAGCGGGTGCCCGCGGCGTCGGCGTCAGGTTCACCGACTGTCGTCTGACGGGGATGAGCCCACCCGTGCGGTCGTCTCGGCGGCGGGGTGGGGACGGATTGCCGCCGCCGCACGTCACGGGAGGGTCGGGCGGCGACGGCATCCGGCCGACGGCAGCCGCGGGCGGGCTTCGTAGCATGAAGCGCCAAGATCGCGGAACCGCAATCCAGGAGACGGAGGGCCGCGCGGTGAATGGACTGCCCGCTGACCGGGTCGGCACGGCAGACCTGGGCGGGATCGGGGATGTCGACGAGGCGGCGTGGTCGTCGCTGCGCCTGGTCGCCGACCCGCAGCGCCGCGCGATCTACACCCACCTGCGGGGTGCCACGGCGCCGATGTCCCGCGACCAGGTGGCCGCGGGTCTCGCCATCGCCCGGACCACGGCGGCCTTCCATCTGGACCGGCTCGCCGAGTCCGGCCTGCTGGCGGTGACCTACGCGCGGCCGGCGGGCCGGGGTGGCCCTGGCGCGGGCCGTCCCGCCAAGCTCTACCAGGCACGGGAGGTCGACCTTGAGGTCGCCATCCCGGCGCGGCGCTATGAGCGTCTGGCCAGGATCCTGGTCCAGAGCGCCGACCTCCTCGACGGCGAGGACTACCAGGCGCGGGCACAGACGGTCGCCTTCGCGGCCGGGGAGCGGGATTCAGCGGAACATGAGGCGCCGAAAGCACAGGCGCCGCAAGCACTGAAGCCGCTCAGCCGGGCTGCGGCGGCGCTCCGCCAGCTGGGATACGAGCCTGCCGGCGCGAGCGTCGGCTCCGTCGGCGGGGAGGACGGCGGGCCGCGGCTCGTGCTGCGCAACTGCCCGTTCCGGCGGCTGTCCGCAACACATCCCGAGGTCGTCTGCACCCTCAACGAGCGCTACGTCGCCGGCGTCATCGACGGGCTCGGCCTGCGCGACGACCTGCGGGTCGCCGGCGAGGGCGTCGCCCCGGCCTGCTGCGTCATCGTCGCCGAGCGCTGAACCGTTGCGTGAGGGCGCCAGATAGCTGGCGTTCATGCCGCCTCACCTTTCGGTGGGGCACCCCGGGTCTGACCGGCCGTGGCCGTGCCCGGTTTCCGTTTCACAGCCACCTGCCCCGCGGGCGGGGTCTTCTGGTCGACTCCACGGGCGTTTTCCGTCTCCGATGTACTGGCGGCGACGAGGTTTGCCAGGTTGACCGCGGCGTTGCGGTCGCGGTCGGCTACCAGCCCGCAGGACTGGCAGGTGAACGTACGGTCCGACAGGGTGAGGCTTGGGTTTCGCCAGCCGCAGCCGGAACAGGTCTTCGAGGACGGGTACCAGCGGTCCGCGACGTGCAGCCGCGAGCCGTACCAGCGGGTCTTGTAGGCGAGCTGGCGGCGGATCTCGGCCATCCCCGCGTCGGAGACGGCGCGTGCGAGGCGCCGGTTACGGACCATCCCGGCGACATGGAGATCCTCGACCACGATCACGTTGTGGTTCTTCGCCAACCGGGTGGTGAGCTTGTGCAGCCCGTCGCGGCGCTGGTTCGCGACGCGGGCGTGGATGCGCGCGAGCCGGGCTGCCCGCTGCCGG
>NZ_JCBATA010000109.1:0-12959 GCF_059816245.1 Frankia sp. RB5 | reverse complement strand
CCAGGCGCGCGGCCATCGCCTCGAACTTCCCAGCCCCCTCAACTGACACACCCCGACCCTACCGGCGTGATCACAGAACATCGCCAACATCCAAACAAGAAAACCAAGTTATTTAATTACGAATACTTACGGTCTACTATACTCGCTAGCCAGGTCGCCACTGCGGCAGGGGCGACTGTTTCCTGGGGTGACGGAGAGATCGCGGGTCGCGCTATCAGGCGAGCTACAAACAGGTCTGAAGATTCTTGGTGGCCACGCCGCCAAGAATTCTCAAACTTCATCGTGAGAGGAGTGGTGCGCCTTGGCGGGTAACTTGCCTAGGCTCGGTGAAGTACTACACTCGTCCTTGGCGGTTTCTGTCTCTTTGGCACTGGAAAGCTACTTCGCCGAAAAGGACGCCTCGGCGGCGGTTGTGTGGTTGTGCATTTCTTTGGTAGTCGCCTCGGCCATAGGGCTGCGACGTTTCGCGCGCAGGAAGAGTTGCCGTCGCGGGACGCTGGACGATCGAAGGTCTGACGGATCAAGCTGAGACATCCTACCCCTCTCAGCCACCCCTATCTAACCTTCAAAGGTTCGCCAGATGTCGGTTCTCCCATGCAGCGGGATTTCTCGCCTTTCTAGAAACAGAATAGATGGTGCCGCCAATATCGAATGTCAGAGTGCAACAGCGCGCCAGCCATACCCTTTCAACGTCGAGACAGAAGCCGTCTACCACAAAGATCTTGATGAACTCGAGAACATGGTCCGGACGGACTTCGTCAAATGTATATAGATCGAGCAGCATCCGAGCCGCACCCGACTGCACTAGATACCACACCAGTAGCGTGCAGCCGTCCACTCTTTCGATTTCAATGTCAACTGGATCTTCACTTTTCGTCGGATACCGCCAATCAATTCGGACGTCCACGGGAAGAACTTCTTTAAGATGAGCAACGAAGCTTGGATCTGTCATCGCCATGGCCCATGGAGGAGATCGATATGATGCTTTCCCACCTTTGCCCTGAAAACAGTTCGAGCACTTTTGTAACCTGTGTATCTTTTCATACCTAAAGCACTGCAGCCCAAAGCCGCACGTTTGCCGTTAAAGAGGCCCGGCTTGACTCCTGGCATCGTATACTTGTCGGCAAACAATCTGCTCTCAGCGCCGACCAGACGGGAGCGGTAGGCCGCCTCACCCACTCGACTAGCCTTCAGGAGTCGGTCACCTTTATAGGCCCGAACGGCCCAGGCCGCCTCTCCAACACCAGGAAGGAAGCCAACCGCAGTAAGTGCAATATCAACCTTGTGGTGCGCAACGACATGCCGGGGCTTCTTCCACGAGCTGTTGCCGTCGAGGTCGAGGGTGTTGTAGGGGTCCTGGTGGGCGTAGTCGTAGGGGTTGTCGGAGCCGCCGGGTTCGGGGTCGGTCTGGAGGAACCGGCCAAGGGACGGCTCGTAGAGGCGGACGCCCATGAGGGTGCGGCCGGAGATGGTGTCGCGGCTGCCTTGTTTGGCGCCGAGCCAGCCGTAGCGGGGGTTCCGCGAGCTGCCCGCCGGCGGATACGGATCCGTCGTCGTACGACCGAAAAGATCATAGGCGTACCCCGAGTTGGAGAGCCGGTCCGCCTGATCATAGGAGAAGGAATATACCGCCGGGGTCGTCGACGTGGAGCAGGAACCGGCGTCGCTGCCTCCGGCGTCGGGGTAGCTCGACAGGGCCGTCCGGTTGGAATCGGCGTCGTAGGCGTAGATCCGGGTGGTGCACGACGCCGGGCCGCCGTAGCTGACCGTGTCGGTGACCGCGGTCAGCCGCCCGGACAGGTCATAGCCGAGGAACTTCGACGATGCCGGCGTGGAATCGATCCTGACCTGCCCAAACTGCGAGTTGGTCTGCGCGAACGCCAGCCACGGCGTCCCACCTGAACCGCGCCGGGCTCGGGGGACTCGACCGTTTGAGAGGATCGAATCGCCCCGGTCCCCTTGTAGGACCGGGGCGATTCAGGCTACCCGGACTCACCCTCTACCGCGGTCGACATCCTCTCAGCGGTCGAATGCTGGGCCTCCATCTCGCCAGCCATTCCACATCGGGATATTCTCATTTTCTGTCTCGCCTGGATACTTTCAAGAATAGACGATCAACGAAGGCATCTACATCAATTATCGCCTCCTCCCGGAGCCTTGTACGTGAGTATTCATCACGCCTCATCGCCCATAGGTAACGGGCATCGAAGACTGGATTGTACGGAACAGATTCCGGCCGTCGAGTTTTCACCAGCGAAGGCAGATTACGCGCGTCCCGCATTGACATATCGGAGACTATTCGATAATGCCATGTCACGGATGCGCACGCTATCACGAAGGCGCATGCGAATAGAGTCGGCCCGATCAAACCCTGAGGATCTTCACTCACAAGCATGGGGATAAGGACCAGAGGGAGACCACAGGATCCGACTATCAGTCGGCGGCGAAACCGCAGGGTCGCAAAGTTGAGCGGCAGCGCGAGTATCACTCCTCCCACCACGACCGCAGCTGTCAACATCCCTCACCACCAGGGGCTTCTGGTTTTGTAGCCGCCGCCCCCATAGTAGGAGGTAAGATTCCCTGCAACCGCCATATGAAGGTTGGCGGAAGACTGGTAGATCCTCCGCTGGGCCACCGATGATATACCTGGCCGGCGCCAAGCATGAACTCCTGATGCAACTGCCCTCTCATACCTGCCAGTAGCTCGTCTGATAGCACGACCTGCTATCTTTCCGCCACCCCAGGAAACAGCCGCCCCTGCGGCAGTCCCTGCGGCCGCCCGCCATTGGCCATTTACTGCGTAACCGGCGGACTGCACGGCAGCACAGGCGGTCCCGGCATATCCCGGCATCCAGTTCGTACAGCGCGTTATCCATTTGTTGTTACTGACCCACCTGCCGGCCTTCTTGACTTTCTTCCACCAGCTGTTTCCGTCGAGGTCGAAGGTGTTGTAGGGGTCTTGGTGGGCGTAGTCGTAGGGGTTGTCGGAGCCGCCGGGTTCGGGGTCGGTCTGCAGGAAACGGCCGAGGCTGGGGTCGTAGAGGCGGACGCCCATCAGGGTGAGGCCGGAGAGGGTGTCCCGGGAGCGTTGCTTCGCGCCGAGCCAGCCGTAGCGGGGGTAGGCGGAGGAGGGGAAGTAGGGGCTGCCGAACTCGGTCGACTCCGCGTAGCTCCCCGGGGAGGTGGCCGACGTGTTGTCGTCGACGGTGGCGACGACGTCGCCGTGAAGGTTGGCGAGTTGCAGGGTGACCGCGCCGCTGTCGGTCTGGGTCGCGGCCAGATCACCACCGATGCCGGTGATGTTGCGGGTCCAGGCGGAACCGACACCAATCCACGCCGGGCTGTCCCCCGACGAGGTCGCGTAGTGGTTGACGCTGGTCGTCGACCCGTCGGTCCACGAACGGATACGCCGCGCCGGATCCAACGCGTAGGTCCGCGTCGACGAACCGACCGTCTCCGAGGCAACCAGATCGTTCACGTAATAGCCCAGGCTCGCCGAGCTGCCCGCCGGCGGATACGGATCCGTCGTCGTACGCCCGAAAAGATCATAGGCGTACCCCGAGTTGGAGAGCCGATCCGCCTGATCATAGGAGAAGGAATATACCGCCGGGGTCGTCGACGTGGAGCAGGATCCGGCGTCGCTGCCCCCGCCGTCGGGGTAGCTCGACAGGCCCGTCCGATTGGAATCGGCGTCGTAGGCGTAGATCCGGGTCGTGCACGACGCCGGACCGCCGTAGCTGACCGTGTCGGTGACCGCGGTCATCCGCCCGGACAGGTCATAGCCGACGAACTTCGACGACGCCGGCGTGGAATCGATCCTGACCTGGCCATTCTCCGAGTTGGTCTGGGCGAACGCCAGCCACGGCGTCCCGCCCTTGGCGTAGGACAGCGTGGTCGGTTCGCCGTTGTCGTCGTAGCGGGTCGCCGCGACCAGGCCGTTCGGATACGTCTGCGACGTGACCTTCCCATCGGCGTTGTAGCTCGCCGTGAATGTCGACGGAGCCGAACCGGCGCCGACGTTCAGGCTGGTGACCAGGCCGCGGTGCTCACCGGTCGTGCCGTCATAGGTGTAGGTGTAGGTGCCCTTGCCGTCCCCGGAGGTCGAGATCCGGCCGTCGATGTCGTAGGTGGTGGAGGAGGAGTTGCCGTCGGCGTCGGTCTGCGAGGTCACCCGGCCCCACGAGTCATAGCCCGTCGTCAGCGTGATGCTGTTCGCGGTCGTCGTGGTCGGAAGCCCGGTCGGCCCGTCGAAGCCGAACGTCGCCGTCGGCAGTGCCGTGCCGCCGTCGGCGGCCGGGCTCGCGGCGATGGCCTCCGAGGTCTTCCGGCCGGCACTGTCGTAGGTGGAGGTGGTGGTCCGGGTGGTCGAGTTGACGGTCTCGACCTCGGTCAGCGTCTCGTTCAGGTTGTTGTAGGTGTAGGTCGACACCGGCAGCGGGCTGCCGGAGGATGGCTGCGCCGCCGGGCCGGACGTGCACGCCAGACCCGTCCACGAGGCGTTCACGCAGGCGCCGGAACCGGTCGCCGTGTAGTAGGAGGTGACGGTGGTGAACGCGTCGGTGCCGGCGCTGTTCGCCTTCGGCTGGCGGGACTCCACCGTGTTGCCCGCCGCGTTGTAGTAGGTGGTGCGCACGATGTCCGGCGTCGAACCACCGCCCATCCACGTGGCGACCGTCGTGGGTTTACGCAGGTTCCACCCGGAGGTGGCGGCGTCCGCGCCGGTCTTCGCCTCGTAGCCGTTGACCGTCTTGCGCGCGTCGACGTCCGAGCCGTCCGAACGGCGGGCCGTCGTGGTCACCGTCGTCGGCAGCCGGTAGGGCGTCGGCGAGGACGGCGCGCCCTGGTCGTAGTCAGTGTGGACATGTTCGCGGGCCGAGTAGCGGGCCCCGCCGTTGTCGAAGATCTGATGCGTCGGACCGTAGGTGTCGGCGACCGACACTCCGTCGGCGGTGTAGACGGTCTGCTCGTCGAGGAGCTGGGAGCGGCTCGCCGACGTCGTCAGCGCCGCCACCGTCGGATCCGTGTCCGCGGTCGGCGCCAGCGCCTGGTTGCGGTTCTCCGCGCTCAGGGTGCGGATCGTGTTGCCGGCCGCGTTGTGCTCGGTGGTGGTGATCTGCCAGGCGCCGTTGCCGTAGGAGGCGCTGTTCACCTGACGGCCGTCGGAGTTCAGGTAGGTCAGGTCCGCGTACGGCCAGTCCGACGACGACGGTGACGCCGCGGGCACATGGTCGGCGGGGAACACCCCGGCGCCGTACAGCGGCAGGTCTGTCTGCGCCCAGCCCGAGGCCGCGCCTGCGGACAGGTCGATCGGCGCACCCGAACCCGACACCGGCACGTCATAGGCGATGGTCTGCGTCGCCGTCGACCCCGCCGGTGTCGGCCGGGACACGGTCGCGATCCGCCCCGAGCCGTCATAGGCCAGGGTCCAGGCCGCCTGCCCGGGTGGAGTGAGGGTGGCGAGCCGGCTCGCCGCGTCGTAGGTGTAAGTGGTGGCGAGGTTCGTCCGGGGGTCCTTCGCCGACCGCAGCCGGCCGTTGGCGTCGTAGGCGTAGGCGGCGACCGTCACGGGGGCCGCGCCGTTGAGGGCGAGGGCGACCGCGCTGAGCCGGCCGGTGTAGTCACCCCACGTCGCCGGATCGGTGCCGGTCCCGGTCGCGGTGGTCGACGACGCGTAGGTCAACGCCAACGCCCGGCAGCCCGCGGCCAGCGTCGTGCACGACACCCCGGCCGGCACCGGCGCGAGGATCCGCGTCACCCGACCGGAGGAGTCCGTGGTGTACGTCGAGGTCGTGTTCGACCCCGGCTCCACGACCTGACCCACATGCCAGACGGTGGCCCCGCTCACGGCCTGGGACACGAAGACGGTCTTCGTCCCGTCCACATCGAGGTGGGTGAACTGGGTCGCGGAGTCCTTCGTCAGGGTGCTGCCGTCGACGGCGGCGTCACCGACGCCGGTGTAGGCGTACGGGTAGGAGCCGCTGCCGGCGCGGGCATACACGTCCTGCACGCCGGTCTCGTCGGTCAGGGTGACGTAGCCGCCGGAGTCGGTGTTGTCGGTGAGGGTCCGGTCGGCGGCGCCGGCGTCCGGGCCGGGCATGCTCGCCGTCCACCCCGGGCCGAAGATGGTCGACGCGCTGGCGGGGGTCGGCGCGAGCGTGGTGAACGTCCGCCCGACCGTGAGGTCGCCGGTGTAGGCCGGCAGGGTCGCGTCCGTCGCGGACACCGCGTAGTCACCGGTGAGCAGCGCGACCGAGCCGGGGCCGACCTGCTGGGTGGCCTCGGCGTCGGCGAACGCGTGCCGCGCGTACTGGACGGTGTGCGCGGGCGCGCAGCTCACCGTGTTCGACGCGTCCCGGAAGCAGGCCTGGACCTGCAGTGGACCGTCGGTCGCCGAGGCCGTCAACGTCGTTGCCACATCCCACGTCAGCCTGTCGAACAGCCCGGAGCCGTTGCGGTTCATCGGCCAGGACGGATGCGTCGTCGTGCCGGCCAGCACCACGTCACCGGTCGGCAGATCGGTCCACGCGGCGCTGGTGTTCGTGCCCACGTGGTACTGGAACGTCACCTTCGTCTGGGCTGAGGGCGCCTGGCCCTCCAGCGTGGTGAAGCGCTGGACGCGGGCGCCCTCCGCCGGCCGGGCCAGAGCGCCGTTCCCGACGCCGAAGGCATAGGAGACGACCGGCGAGAGGTTGCCGGCCTTGTCCTTGGTGCGCAGGTAGAACGTGTGCAGACCGCCCCCCGGGGACAGCGACGCCGTGGTGGTGCCGGTCGTCTCGGTCGCCGGGGAGGGCTGGTCGAGACCGTAGAGGAACGACTGGGTGTCCCCGCCCGGCGAGGTCCAGGTGAACGTGCCCGACGTCGCCGAACCCCACCCGCCCGACGGCCAGACCGACGAGCTCACCGCGGTCGGCGCGGCGGGCGCGGTCGTGTCGACGGTGAGCGGGATCCACGATGACCAGGCCGTCGAGTAGTCGGTGCCGTCGAAGGCGCGCGCCCGCCACTCATACGACGTGCCATTCGTCAGCAGCCCAGACGGCACCGTCCAGTAGGCCGGGGAGTTCGACGGAGTGTTCGCCACCGACCCGCCGGTGATCTTCGTGGTGCCGGCCGAGTTCCACACCTCGAAGTCGACGCGGACCTGCCCGCCGTCGGGGTCGAACGAGGAGCCGGACAGCGTCGGGGTGGTGGTGTTCGTCAGCACCGTCGCCGGACTGCCACCGCACTGCGCCGAACACGGACTGGTGAACCGGCCCGCGACGGTACCGGGGTAGGAGTTGTAGGTGGTGGAGATGTGCGGGGCCAGGAAGGTGTCGCCGGAGTAGAAGTACTTGAACTGGTTGGCGTCCGACTCGCTGGGGGCGCGGATCGTCAGCGCCTCCGGCGACGGGGCGCCGTTGTGCGCCCAGGCGTCGACCAAGCCGGTGATATCGATGTTCGTGCCGCCGGAGCCCGTGCAGGAGCCGCCGTTGTTGAACGTGGCGTTACCCCAGGTGACGCCGTCGGCGGTGGGCTGACTGTTCCAGGTGGTACCCGGCCCCATCCCGCTGGCACCCTGCACGATCGTCGGCTCGACCGTGCAGGTCGCCGAGCCCGCCTGCCACAGGTTCAACACGGCCGAGGTGACATGCCGGTTCTTGATCGACGAGTCGTCGAAGCGCAGGAACGACCGGTTCACCGCCGCGCCGAGATAGTTCCCGACCCGAAGCTGGTCGCTCGTGTCGTAGTTCGTCGTCGGATTGGCGTTGTTAACGTCGGTGTCCAGGTTGTCCGCGAGAGTCGCGGCCGGATCGATCGTCACCGGGTACTGCCGGGCCGGGTCGGTGAGCCACGCCTTGTCCGGCTTGAGCGCCAGGGTCGGCGCTGCGGCGGTGCCCTCCAGCGCGGCATCGACGCCGTGGGAGTGGTCGGGGAGCTTGGCCTTCGGGTCGACGTGGGCGTCCCACATCAGCGGAGCCGGCGAACGCGCCGTCACCTTCCCGCCGGCGGACAGCCGCAGCTCGCCAGCGGTCGTCCGCTCCGCAGTGACGCCGCGCAGCCGCATCGGCAGCCGCAGCGCGGCCTGGGCGGCGGCGGGAGTGCGGGCGACGATCCGCACGTCATAACCGGTCGCGACAACCTTCACGACCAGGTCCGTGTCGGGTGACACGTCGGGGTAGGTCGCGGTGTCGCCCTTGAGCTCGGGTATCGGCAACGCCGTAGGCCAGCCGAAGGCGACCTCGCGACCGGCGTCGGTCAGCGTCGCCACATCGCCGGCCGCCTTGCCGCCGGCGGACAGGACGATGCCCGCCTTCGCGACCTTCGGCGTCACCTTGCCACCGGCCAGGACCAGCGTCGGATCGACGTCGGCCCAACCCTCGCCGCGACGCACCCGCCGGATGCCGGAGTAGGAGTCGACGGTGATCGTGCCGTCCGGATTGGCGAACGTCGACGTCGACTCGGAACGGGCGTCCGTCACCTCGATCCGCCGCTTCTCCGCATGCGCCGCCAGCTGCGCCGACACCAGATCAGGTCGCTCGGCCGGCCCGCTGGCGGCCGGGGGGTCCTGGCCCCCGGCGGCCGCCGTCGCGGCCCGGGCAGGACTTCGCCCGGCCGGAATGAACTCGACGATCGTCACCGCCAGAACCGCTGCCAGCAACAATCCGAGAAATCGGGTGAACGACCTGCCAGGACGCACGGGAGAAGCCCGCATCACACCAACTCCGATCCACCGCACACGAAGGGATCAGCCACACGGATAGCGGCGCGGCCACCGAGGGGAACGGCAGGCCGCGCGGATCACCGAAAATGACAGCGGCGGTGGGCGGCCGTACAGAAAAGGCCGCTCGAGTTGCTGGGCTGTAGCGATGCGCCGGGTGACGGCCGTCGAAGACACACACCCGGATTGACTACTTGCCGCGACAAGGATCTAGGATCCTTGCGGATTCTGTCAGCGTTCCGTGCGCGCGGCCGCAAGCAACCCGGCACGCGGAACTACTCCCCGCAATCTCTATGACCTGGGTCACACAAAATGGTGTTACCTCGACGAAACATGATCCTGATTGACGGCGCGAGAGGTAGAGCACTGATCGCTATGGGCAACAGAGACCGCTTCCTGCATAAGGGATGACAAGCCGCCCGGAGATATGCCACAGCGCTTCCCCGGGACAGCCAGCAAAGGGGATCCGAGGAACCGGCGCCGCTTCCGTCGCTGACCATTCCTGCCCTTCGCCGTCCGCGCGTTCACGGCGGACGGCGGATAGTGCCGCGAGATCGACGGGAATCACGCAGGTCATGGGCGGTGTACGGCCCGTTTCCTTGTCCTCGTCCTCTCGACTGCCCGCATTGACGGAACGCCCAGCACGATCCTTTCGATCTCACGAGGGAGGCACGCGGCATGAGCAGGCACCGGCGAGCTCCGGCCGTCCGCCCGCGTCATCGCGCACTCCCTTCCGAGGCGAACGCCTCCGGTCGCCACCGGCTCATCCGCCGACGGCGGCAGGGAGCGGGACGAGCCGCCCGGGTGAGCCGAGCCGGCCGGCGGTCCACCGTGGCCGGCGTGGTCGCCGCCATTCCGATGACGATCGTGCTCGCGCTCGGTTGCGTCGCGGCCGGCGTCGTGCCGCGCACCGCGACGGTGACAGGCGCGGGGGCTACGTCCACCGACAGACCGGCGGGAACGCTCGCGCATCCACCCACGCACGACTACGACGTCGACCTGCCCCCGCTCGTCCCCGCGGTCAGGCCGACCCCGTCCGGCGCTGCGGACGGCCAGCCGCCCTCCCCCACGCCGTCGGCGACCGCCGGTTCCCCAGGCGCAAGGCCGACCGCCGGCTCTCCTGGCGCGGGGGCGAACACCGGGAGTTCGCCGTCGGTGGTGCTGCGGGCCGCGGATCGGCAGATCCCCGGCCGGATGCTCCTCGCCTACCACCGGGCCGAGTCCCGCCTCAGCACCGAACGGCCGCGCTGTCATCTGCGCTGGCAGCTGCTCGCCGCCATCGGCCGGGTCGAGTCCGGCCACGCCCGCGGCCGCGCCGTCACCCCTGACGGCACCCTGACCAGCCGCATTCTCGGGCCCAAGCTCGACGGCCGCGACGGTTCGGGCGACGGCCGCGCCGACCCGAACAACCTCGACGACGCCACCCTCGCGGCCGGCAGCTACCTCTCCCACGGCGGCCGAGACCTCGCCGTCACCGCCGACCTGCACGCCGCGATCTACAGCTACCACCCGTCGGCGAGCTATCGGCGCGCCGTCCTCGCCTGGCCGGCCGGCTACACGACCTCGGGGGTCCTGTCCGGCCCGCCCCTCCTCGCGCCGCCGCAGCCGTCGGCCAACCCGCCCCTGACGCTGCCGACGCGCGACACTGTGCCGCACAGCACGCCGACGCCGTCCCCCTCCCCGTCGCACAGCGCTCCCGTCTCCGGCCCGGACCGCGACCCCGACGCCGAACCCGCCGCGGCGCCGGCACCCGCCGGCACGTCTCCGGCGCCGGCGCCGCGCCCGAGTCTCTCGCCCTCCCCGACTGCTCCGACGGGCTATCCCGCCGAGTCCCGGGCGTCGGGGACGCCACGCCCCCACATCGCCGCGTCGACCGCCGCCGACCCAGCCGCGTCCCCCGTGACAGCCACACCCTCCGAGCCCCTGCTCGTGATCAGCATGACCCCCACCGACGGCACCGGCTCCCCCCGTGGCCCGACCCCAGCCCCCTGACCGGACGGCACCCCGCCGCCCGGCAATCCGCACCGAATCGAGTCACCGATGGGACGCCCCACCCGCTACTCTCCCAGCTTCCGCACGCACGCCGTGGCCGAGGTCCGTCGCGTCCGGCCGCAGTATCCGTCGGAATGGGCGACGATCCAGACCGTCGCCGCCGCCCTCGCCGTCAGTGCCGAGACGCTGCGCCTCTGGCTCCGCCAGGCCGAGCCGACCGCCGAACGCGCCCGGGCGGCCGAGGTCCGCCGCCAGGAGGCGGAGATCCGCCGCCTCGCCCGCGACAACAGGCAGCTGAAACACGCGCTCGACCTCCTGCGCCGCACCGGCCCCGCCCCGCGTGACGCCGGGCCCGCGAAGCCCGGATCCCCTGTCGCGCCCACGCCCGCTGACCATCGCCCGGGCCTGTCACCGGCCCGACCTCGACAACTCCCTGACCGGCGAGACGCAGCCCGCCGGGGCCGCGGCACGGCTGACCTCCCCGAGCCGGCGATGTCGAAGGCAGCCGCTACAGTCCCCGACACCTGCTGTCTCACAGGAAAAGAGGCCTCGGTGGGCGCCCGGGACTCGATGCTGTGCCACGCCGAGAGCGGCGACGTTCGGCAGATCCTGCGATCCGTCCCCACCCTCGATCGCGACGCCACCCGGGCGCTGGTGGACGCCTCCACCCCGGCCGGCGCGTCGTCGAGATCGGCGACGGCACGCGGCCGCTTCCGCCCAACACCATCCCACCACCAGAGAACGTCACCCCGCCGCCTCCGCGACGGGTCCACGAAGTACAAACCGGAGATCAGCCAGCCTAAATTCGCCAGCTATGCGAACCAGGGATTGCATAACGGTGAAGAATGTTTCCAGGTACAGAAGTACAGAAACGCTCCAATTGCCTACCCACCCGACGGCCACGTCTACGTGGCCCGCCTCCCCGGCCTGACGGTTTTCTGCACCCAGGACGTCTCGCTGGATCTGCCCGTCGCGCCTCGGCCCCACATTCCGCGCCGAAGCCCGCAGACGCACGCTCCACCTGCACTCCATGCTCAGCTCCGTCGACTGGTTCGCCTACGCCATCGGGGACACCGACGGCGCACTACGCCGCGCGCTCAGCCTGTCCTCGGACGAGGGAATACTCGAGAACGCCGGCACCCCGCTCGACTTCGAGACGGACTACTGGGCCGGCAAGCACCCCGTCGAGATCGACCAGGCCGACCCCGACCCTTCGTACCCGCTGCCATTCCATCCCCTCGACCTGGCCGAAGATGCCCTCCGGGCCCTCTTCGGCTTCGTCTACGAGGACGACGACCCCGACCTCGACGAGATCACCCTCGCCGGCTACCGCATCGATCGGCCCTGATCGCGCGATCACCTCCCACTCATGGTCCGGCGCTGCACCACAGCGCGCGCCGAGGTATGCGATCGCGTGAACGCCTACTCCCGGCCCCAGAGCGCCGCTCCGCCACGGCACTTTTATGGTGGTTGAGCTTCACCTGACTTGGTTCGCGGATCTTGACACCCGCGGGGACTGCGGGCGCAACACCTGATAGCAGAGAGTCAGTAGTCGCCCGAGTACAGCAGGACATCCCGATAATCCTTCTTGGCGATGCTGAGGTAGCGCTGAACCTGTTCTAGATCACCTTGCCCGAGTTTCACAACGGCCCGGTGCACACGGTCTGGTTCAGGCTGCCACTCCCCGCCACCATACTGCCGCAGCATCTCCAAGACTTTAGGTACTTGCTCCTCAGGGAAAGCCTTACGTAAAAGCTCGACGGTGTCACTTGCGATTTCCATTTCCTAAGTATGAGACGTGAGGTCGGCGCAGGGTCAGTAAGTCTCACCGGGAGGCGAGGCCGGCGGACGGATCGCCGGGAAGAGCACCGTTGCGCAGTACGGCAGTTCCTGCCGTGTACCACGACCTCGGCGGTGACTGGCACACCCGCCGCCGCCGGAACCCGGAGAAACGAAAGAACACCCTCGTCGGCGAACTGGAAGAAGCTCGGCTACACCGTCACTATCGAACCCGCGGCCTGACCCCAAGCCCCCAGATCGACATTCCGTACGCGCGGACCAACCGGCACCGGGTCCCCGCGCGATCCCGCGCGCCCCGACCCAGCCCCTCCGTGGTCCGGTAATTCACTCCTCAGAGGTCACGCGGTGTCCATTCACGGGTGCGCGCTCCAGCACCCCCGGTTTTGATGTTGTTTTAGGCGGTGGTCAGGGCGGGCGCGGTGGCGCGGGGGGCGGGTAGCCAGGGCTGGCCTGCGAGGGCCATCTGGATGGC